>NZ_JBTREW010000035.1:0-34115 GCF_054823925.1 Bacillus sp. F9_6S_D1_P_5
AAGATGATTCGAATCAGGATAAGCAGCATCATTCTAAGCAAGGCGAATCAGCTCAGGATAAACAACAAAGTTCTAAACAAGACGACTCGAATCAGAATAAACAACAAAGCTCTAAACAAGATGATTCGAATCAGGATAAACAGCAAAGTTCTAAACAAAATGACTCATCTCAAGATCAACAGCAACACTCCAGAAATAATAGTATTTATGATTTTACAAAACCAGAAAAAGACCGTATTCATTCTCTACAAGATTTAATAGAAAAGCTCAAAAAGTCTAGTGATTTTGTTAATTACCATACATCCGACGATGAAACGATGCCCTATTGGATTTCTTACTATCGACCTTCGCTTGATGGTGAGAAATTGCAAAAGTATTTAATGCCTACTCTTTTAGAACGACCTAACGCTTCACTAGAAGAGCTGAAAGAACATATTCCGATGAGCGGCATTACAATTACGAACGATTTACAAAAAATTGAGGATATGGTTTTAAAAGGGCATGCAATTATTCAATTGAATCAGCAAGATCAAAAGTGTATGCTCGCAAACATTGCAATTGATAATTATCGCGCACCAACACCTCCTTTAAATGAATCAACTGTTATCGGTCCTCAAGAAGGTTTCGTAGAGGATATTGATACAAATATTAATTTAGTACGAAAACGGCTTCCTGTTTTAGATTTACAAACAAAAGAAATGATTGTCGGCGAGTTTTCCAAAACAAAGGTTGTCATGATGTATTTAGACAACCTCGCTGAAAAAGATAATGTAGATTTTCTCGAGGAGTCATTACGCGCTCTTGAATATGATCAAATTAATGATAGTGCTTATATACAAGAACTAATGGGAGAAAAGTCGATTTTTCCCTTATATATCAATACAGAACGTACTGATAGAGTTACAAAAGCACTAATTGATGGAAAAATCGCTATTTTTGTGGATGGTTCTCCAAGTGTCCTACTAACACCTGTATCCTATTTCGATTTTTTCATTTCCCCAGAAGACTATAACGTCTCCTGGATGTACGCTACATTTTCAAGGATTTTAAGATTAATTGCCGTTCTATTTTCAATTTGTGCTACACCGTTATACGTTGCAATTTTAAATTATCATTACGAACTCATTCCAAGTGATTTACTTGAGACTTTGATTTTATCAAGGGCACAAGTACCGTTCCCACCTTTAATTGAGGCACTCTTTTTAGAACTTGCAATCGACTTATTAAGAGAAGCTGGCGCGAGGTTACCAATGAAAGTTGGTCAAACACTCGGTATTGTAGGCGGTATCGTAATCGGACAAGCATCTGTACAAGCTGGGTTAACGAGTAACATTTTATTAATTATCGTTGCCTTGTCAGCACTTGCTTCCTTTATTACACCTATTTATAAAATGGGTAATGCAGTTCGACTACTACGTTTTCCATTTCTTATGTTTGCAGAAATAGGCGGATTGTTCGGGATTTCTCTTGGATTTATCTTTTTATTTACTCATCTATTCAGGCTCACTTCCTTACGTAAACCGTACGCTTTGTTTTATCCAACGAGACAACAATCCGTTAAGGACTCTTGGATTCGTTTTCCCTTAACAATGATTGATACAAGAGATGTACAAGCAAGACCACAACATGTAAAAAAATCAGCAAAAGGAATTTCAACAAAACATAGATCAGACTTTGATGATTAAGTAATGAGGTGCATTGATGAGTAAAGTTCAAGAAAAATATCAAATATCTCCTGTCTTTGTCTTCTTCTTAATTCACGGTGCACAGTTTGGAGCTGGCGTTCTCGGCTTCGCTCGAATTACTGCCAAGACCGCTGGATACGACGGCTGGATAGGCGTTCTAATCACAGGACTCTGTATCCATCTCCTTATATGGATGATGTATTTTTTATTAGAAGAAACAAACGGAAATTTAATTGATTTACAACGACAAACGTTTGGAAAGTGGATAGGGAATGTCTTTAATATCATCTTCGCAGCCTATTTTTTAATCGTCAGTATTTCGGTTATTCGAACGTATGTTGAAATTATTCAAGTATGGATGTTCCCAACTGCTTCCACGTGGATGTTAACGCTCTTTTTGTGCTTAGTTAGCTATTACATTATCTCTTCTGGATTTCGTGTCATTACCGGTATTTGTGTCATCTCTGTTGGTGGTACATTAGGATATTTATTTCTAAGCTTATTCGTTTTGAAATATTCACATTGGGATAATTTATTACCTATATTCACACATTCTTTTTCAGACATTTTAAAATCCGCTCAAGTGTCAATCTACAGTATGACCGGTTTTGAAGTTTACCTCATGGTGTATCCATTTGTGAAAAAGCCTATGCAATCTCATAAATACGCTCAGCTTGGAGCACTATTTTCAAATCTTCTATATTTATTTAGCACCCTTTTAGCCTTTGCATTTTTTAGTGAAAAACAATTGTTAAAAACGATATGGGCCCAACTTTCTATGACCCAAGTCATTCAATTACCATTTATAGAAAGACTCGAATATATTGCAATTTCAGGCTATGCACTCGTTATTATTTCAAGTTTTATCCTCCCTTTATGGGCATCAATGAGAGCAACCCATGAAATATTCCGTGTAAAACAAAGAGGTGTTTTAATCGCTTTTATCTTTATCACTCTCATTGTTTCACAACTTTTAACAAACAGACACGATATTAATAATTTTATTAGTAATGCATCAAAGGGGAGTTTTTGGCTTATTTATGTATACATCCCAATCCTATTTATCATTGTGTGGGTGAAAAGAAAATGGAAAAAATCAAAAGCAAATTAATACTTATTTCTTGTATAGCACTTTTTAGTTTAACTGGATGTTTACAAAAAAATATTATCGATGATGTACAACTTATTCAAGGAACCGTTTTTGATACAGCAAAGGATAATAAAGTAAAAGTAACATTCGTTTGTCCCATTCAGAAAAAAGGAAATAAAGTTCAAGTTTTTGAAGGTACCGCAAACGCTGTAAAACAAGTAAAAGCAGACACATCTTTAGAGTCTTCCCAACCATTTGCTAGCGGACAAATGCGTGTTGCTTTATATACGATAAGACTTGCCAAAAAAGGCATGTCTACTTCATTCGATACATTACTTCGAGATGTGAATATAGGGAACGCTTTATATGTTGCTTTACTTGAAGGCAATGGTACTGAACTTCTGAAAGGAAAATATACGACTTCATACAATGTTGCAATTTATATAAAAAAATTGTTAGAGCATAACATGGAAACGGGTCCTTTACCAACGGATAATCTGCATGTAGGAGCATTCCGTTATTATCAAGAAGGGAAAGACTACTATATTCCAATTTTAAAAAAGCATGGTGATAAAATAAAAATCACTGGAATCGGCCTTTTTAAAAAGGATAAATATATCGGTAAAATTGCGGAAAAAGATATGTTCCTATTTAAAGGGCTATTAGAAAAACATAAATTAGATTCACATGAATTTAAAACCGATTCTGCGTACGTAATGATTAATAACATTCGTTCTGTTCCAACTTACGATATAAAAATCAAAAATGGAAAGCCTTCTTTCTTCATTCACATTCATCTTGAGGCGCGCATTCAAGAACTATCGAAACAAATTAACTTAGAAAATAACAAGAATACAAAAAACATTGAAAAAGATGTACAAAAACAATTAAATACACAAGCTGCTAAATTAATTAAGCAGTTTAAATCTTTAGGCGTCGACCCCCTTGGACTAGGGGCTAAATATAAGCAACATTATCGTCCATTCAAATTAGAAAAATGGAGACAGATGTACAAAGATGTCCCCGTCACTGTAAAATACACCGTAAACATTACAAATTCTGGTGTGATTGAATGAGAAATGATTGAACTCCTCTCTCCAGCATGATACAACGGAAAGAGGAGTTTTTATTTTAGATAGAGAGAGAAGATATTTATGGGGGAGCTTATGTCTAAAAAATTAGTAAAGCCTATTTTAAATGGTATTTTATTTCTCGTTGTCTTTTTATTTGCTCATACATACTTAAAAAATGTTTCCTTCACACGTTATTTACTTGTCGTTATACCAATGTTGCTCGTTGGCATGTTTGGCATCGATCTTATTTTATCCATTTTAATAAAAGAAGAAAAATAACGAGCAGGGCCATCCCAAAAGTATTTCGGGATGGCTTTCTTTTATTAACGGGTTATGTTTTGGCATTTAGTCGATATACGCTCTCCCTACCTTAACTAAAAGATGAAACTTTTGAACAGTCCCTTTTCATTTCATAATCACCCTATGTTACAATGAGATTCGGACAAAGCGAGAAAGGATGAAACAACATGACAAACGAAAAAGGTTTAGATAAAGGGTACGAACTTGTTGCAAAAATGCATGAAGAGTTCGGACATCCTGTGACAAATACTCCAACAAAACTAACAGAAGAACGTGCAAAAATCCGTGCAAGTTTTATGCAAGAAGAGCTAGAAGAATTTCTAGAAGCAACGACTGTTGAAGATCAATATGATGCACTGATTGATCTTATTTACTTTGCATTCGGAACGTTTGCAGAAATGGGCGTACGTCCAGATAAAGGATTCGAAATTGTAAATAACGCAAACATGGCAAAATTATTCCCTGATGGGAAACCTCGATTCCGCGAAGGCGATGGCAAAATTCTAAAACCAGAAGGCTGGCAAGCACCAGAACCACAACTTCGTGCTGAAATCGAACGTCAGCGCAAAGAAGCTGAAAAAAACTGCTAGGATTTCCTAGCAGTTTTTTATTATGTCTTTTTTTCTGCAATTCATTAATGCCCCACGTGTCCCGCATGCCCTGCTGCTCCACTAATGCTAGCCGCTCCTGCCGCTGCTCCTGCTGCTCCCGCTCCAATTCCACCTGCCCAAGGGGAAGATTGTTGCTGTTGTTGATATTGCTGATATTGTTGCTGTTGATGACCGTGTTGGCCTTGATGACCGTGCTGACCTTGGTGACCGTGCTGACCTTGGTGACCGTGTTGGCCTTGATGACCGTGTTGACCATGATGACCGTGCTGACCATGATGACCGTGTTGACCATGATGACCGTGCTGACCATGATGACCGTGTTGACCATGATGACCGTGTTGACCATGATGACCGTGTTGACCATGATGGCCGTGTTGACCATGATGACCGTGTTGGCCATGATGGCCGTGTTGACCATGATGACCGTGTTGACCATGATGACCGTGTTGACCATGATGATCGTGTTGACCATGGTGGCCTTGGTGCATTTGATAAAGAACAGCTTGCGGATGAATGTGATGATGTCCGTGGTGATGTACTTGTTGCCCATGATGGCCGTGATGGTGGTGATGACCATGGTGATCGTGTTGGCCTTGGTGATGGTGATGACCATGATGGCCGTGCTGACCTTGGTGATGATGGTGTCCATGATGGCCGTGTTGGCCTTGGTGATGATGGTGTCCATGATGACCGTGTTGGCCTTGATGGTGATGATGTCCATGATGGCCATGAACAACTTGCGGATACCCACCTATTCCTCCAGCTACAACACCTACTCCCGGTACCGGAAATCCTGTCTGTACGCCAGCTACTGATGTCGGAAATCCTCCTGTTACTGTAGGCATTCCAACTCCTGATGTTGAAAACCCTCCCATTGATGTAGGCATTCCAGTTTGCATGCCAGCTACCGATGTTGGGAACCCTCCTGCTGATCCACCCATCCAGCTCGGAATTCCACCGTATCCTTGTTGGCCAGCTCCTCCCATTAACATCATTTGTTCATAACTATCCGATCCACCTCCGAAGAAGCCATGTGGTGCATTATTGTCCATCCCTTTCATTCCTTTCACCTCTTCTACTCAATTTAGCCTACCTTTTTTATCATATTTCCCATAGAAAAATAGGTGTTTGTCTGTATTGGAATTCCGCTCCTTTTTCTTCTTTTATGCTAAAATTAATTAACTGAATACTTTTTTAGGAGGTATTTCTATTGAAAAACGTAACAAAGGCTTCTATTGATGATTTAGATTCAATCTTACATATAGATATTGATGTAATCGGAAACGATAGTAGGCGAGATTATATTAAGTACACTATTGATGAAGGCAGATGCGTCATTGTAAAAGAAGATAATTCTATTTCCGGTTTTCTAACATACGATACAAGTTTCTTTGGTTGTACTTTCCTCTCATTAATCATTGTTTCGCCAACTAAAAGAAGGCGAGGCTATGCAAGCTCGTTAATTTCATATATGTTAAGTCATTCTCCTACTCAAAAAATCTTTTCTTCAACGAACAAATCGAATGAAAATATGCAGAAAGTATTTAATGCGAATGGTTTTATACGTAGTGGAATCGTTGAAAACTTAGATGAAGGTGATCCTGAAATTATTTTCTACACAAAAAAGCTCAGAGCATAAATGCTCTGAGCTTTTATTTAGAATGAATTAGTTTGCAACAACGTTAACAAGTTTTCCAGGAACAACAATTACTTTACGAACTGTTTTCCCTTCAATTTGGTCTTGAATTGCTTCAAGTGCAAGTTGTTCCATTTCTTCTTTTGATGCGTCTTTACTCATTGTTAGTTTTGCACGAACTTTGCCCATAACTTGAACAACGATTTCAACTTCATCTTCTACAAGTTTAGACTCATCAAATGTTGGCCAGCTTGCATATGTGATTGTTTCATTGTATCCAAGTTTGCTCCATAGTTCTTCCCCAATGTGAGGTGCAACTGGTGCAATCATTTTCACGAAACCTTCTACATATTCTTTCGGAAGTGTTTCAGCTTTGTATGCATCGTTGATGAATACCATCATTTGAGAAATCGCTGTGTTGAAGCGAAGCTCTGCATAGTCTTCTGTTACCTTCTTCACTGTTTGGTGGTAAGCTTTTTCAAGCTCTTTATTTGGCGCATCAGTAATTTTCTCACTTAATTCACCGTTATCTTGAACGAATAGACGCCATACGCGATCTAGGAAACGACGAGCTCCGTCAAGACCATTTTCAGACCAAGCGATCGAAGCATCTAATGGTCCCATGAACATTTCGTATAGACGAAGTGTATCTGCACCATGGCTTGCTACGATATCATCAGGGTTTACAACGTTACCTTTTGATTTACTCATTTTCTCGTTGTTTTCACCTAGAATCATACCTTGGTTGAATAATTGTTGGAACGGCTCTTTCGTTGGAACCACACCGATATCGTATAATACTTTATGCCAGAAACGAGCATATAGTAAGTGAAGTACAGCGTGCTCCGCTCCGCCGATATAAATATCAACTGGAAGCCATTGTTTTACTTTTTCAGGATCTACAAGCGCTTCGCTGTTGTTTGGATCGATGTAACGTAGGTAATACCAGCAGCTACCAGCCCATTGTGGCATTGTGTTCGTTTCACGACGACCTTTTTTACCAGTTTCAGGATCAACAACATTTACCCACTCGTCAATGTTAGCAAGTGGTGATTCACCTGTACCTGAAGGACGGATGTTTTCTGTTTTTGGAAGAACTAATGGTAATTCTTCTTCTTTCACAGCTGTCATTGTGCCATCTTCCCAGTGAATTACTGGAATTGGCTCACCCCAGTAACGTTGACGGCTGAATAACCAGTCACGTAGACGGTAAGTTACTTTTTGATTTCCTGCGCTCGTAACTTCAAGCCATTCAATCATTTTTGCGATTGCTTCTTCTTTATTTAAACCATCAAGGAATGCTGAGTTTACGTGTGCACCATCACCTGTGTACACTTCTTTCGTAATGTCTCCGCCTTTTACAACTTCCTTCATTGGAAGATTGAATACTGATGCGAATTCATAGTCACGCTCATCATGAGCTGGAACTGCCATAACAGCACCTGTTCCGTAAGTTGCCAGAACGTAATCAGCGATCCAGATTGGTAATTTCTCACCGTTTACTGGGTTAACTGCGTAAGCACCAGTGAATACACCAGTTTTTTCTTTCGCAAGTTCTGTACGCTCTAGGTCACTCTTCATTTTTACAGCGTTAATGTAAGCTTCTACCGCTTCTTTTTGTTCCACTGTTGTAATTTCTGCAACAAGTGCATGTTCCGGAGCAAGTACACAGTATGTTGCACCAAATAATGTATCAGGGCGCGTTGTGAAAACTGTGAATTTCTCGTCTGTACCGTCGATATTGAAGTGTACTTCTGCACCTTCAGAACGACCGATCCAGTTACGTTGCATATCTTTTAAGCTTTCTGGCCAATCAAGCTCATCTAGATCTTCTAATAGACGATCTCCGTAAGCTGTAATTTTTAACATCCACTGTCTCATCGGACGACGCTCAACTGGATGTCCACCGCGCTCACTCTTACCGTCAATAATTTCTTCGTTCGCAAGTACTGTACCAAGTGCTGGACACCAGTTTACAGGTACTTCATCAACGTAAGCTAAGCCTTTTTCAAATAGCTTTAGGAAGATCCATTGTGTCCACTTGTAGTAGTTTGGATCTGTTGTATTTACTTCACGGTCCCAATCGTAAGAGAAACCTAATGATTTAATTTGGTTACGGAACGTATTAATATTATGCTCTGTAAATTCTGCTGGGCTGTTTCCAGTATCAAGTGCATATTGCTCTGCTGGAAGACCGAATGCATCCCATCCCATTGGATGAAGAACGTTATACCCTTGCATACGCTTCATACGAGATAAAATATCCGTCGCTGTATAACCTTCTGGATGTCCTACGTGTAGACCTGCACCTGATGGATATGGGAACATATCTAGTGCATAAAATTTTGGTTTTTCTGTCTCATCTGGCGTACGGAATGTTTTATTCTCTTCCCAGTACCCTTGCCACTTCTTCTCAATATCTTGATGATTAAAGCTCATGAGATACCCTCCTTGAAATTCTATTTATTTTCACCGCCCAAAATACAAAAAACCTCTCATCCCTAGAAAGGGACGAGAGGTTATAGATTCCCGCGGTACCACCCTAAATTAATGTACAAATATACATTCGCTTAGATCCGTAACGTGGATTAACGGCAATTGCTACTATTAGTTTCACAACTGCAACTCAAAGGCGAGTTCATAACGAAACGTGGATTGACTTGCACCGACCGTCAACTCTCTAAACCAGCTTCTATTACTACTACTCCTTCTCACTGTTATTACAAATATGAGTTAATGTGAACTACCCACCACTTCGTATCTCTTAAGAGCTTACTTAAAGCGGGGCTTCTCGGTTAATCGCGTTACTCTTCATAACTAACGAATTCGTCTTCAGACAGCCGAGCTATCTCCCTTGTTCAAAAGGTTGTTTTATTTAAATATATTCTAAAACATGTTACATGTTCCGTCAAACTAAACTGCAATTTTTTCTTCAACTGTTTCTTCTACTTTTACTCGTTTATCATAAATGCTCGTTGCAATAATCGCTACTACAAGCATTACCATGATTGCTATAAACAATACTTCCATATTATATAAATCAACAATTGCTCCGCCAACGACCGGTCCGAACATTTTCCCTACAGTCGCCGCACTATTTACAACGCCTTGATAAAACCCAAGTTTATCTTTTGGCGCAAGTATATTTGCAATCGTTGGAACTGCTGGCCAAACGAATAACTCACCAATTGTTAATGTTACCATCGCAACGAGGAACATCGTAAATTGTTGCGCTTGACTTAATACAATGAATGACGCCGCAAAAATGATGATTCCAATCATAATTTGTTGTTTTAAAGAACGCTTCATCCAGCGAATTAGCATACTAACTAGTGGCTGCGCACAAACGATCATCGCTCCGTTTATCGTCCATAATAAACTGTAGTGACGAAGGCTAATGTTTAATTCTTGCATATGCGTTGCAATTGCTCCTTGCCACTGTACGTATGTAACCCAGCATAACGCATATGCTACACATACGATAAGAAGTGCTTTGAATCCAGGCGTAAGCGACCAACCTTTTTTCGTTTCGACTTCTTTTTGCACTCCTGGCTCTTTTTTGTCTTCCATACCACGGAATCCGATAAAAGCGATTAAGAAGAATACAAAGTATAAAATAAAGTTCGCTAAGAAAATATAATCAAAACGATACGATGCAACTAATCCACCACACGCTGTTCCGATCGCAATACCAACGTTTTGTCCAACATACATCGCATTAAATGCTCGTCTTCCGCCCTCTGGCCAAACCGTACCAACCATCGCATACATCGATGGGAAGACCATTCCAGAACCGAAGCCGATTAACGCTAGCCACACAACATATAATGGCCAACCGTGGAAGAACACAAGACCTAAAATTGATACGAGTGTAATCACAATCCCTACTAAAGTTGATTTATAACCGCCCCATTTATCAAATAAAACACCGCCGAGCAAGTTTCCGATTACACCAGTAAGCGAGTTGATCATTAATACCATTCCGGCCACAGATAAAGATTTTCCTAGGTGATCATGCAAATAAATTGTATTAAAAGGCCATAAAAAAGAAGCACCCGTGACATTAATAATCATCCCAGCTACTAATAGCCATACTTTCCTTGGCATAGTCTCCCCTCCTATTCTATTTTTTCGTTCATCTATAACAGTAAAATTGTAGTCGTTTTTAAATAGGAAGGCAACTGATTAATAGTTGATGAAATTCAGATAACGGTTTTTCGGTAAATGAAATTATACTGATTGCTGCTTGAAAATATATCGACTTACCAACAAAAAATCACATCAATAACAGTATATAAATAAGGGGGACCGCCTGAACTTCACGCAGTCTCCCCTTATTTATACTATCCAACTTCTTTTTCTCGCTTCGCACGTTCTTTAGCACTCCATTTAAATATCTTATCTAATAGAGTGTATATTCTCCCAGACTCTTTCGTTAATAACGGACCTAACGATGCTAATATTAAAACGTACAGTGCAGAGAACGGTTTAATCGCTGCCATTAAGCCGCCCGCTATGCCGATATTGGCTACAATAATGGAGAATTCTCCGCGCGATACGAGGGTTAATCCAATATTTGTGGAAGCCTTATGCGATAAGCCCGCCTTACGTCCCGCCATCATTCCGGCTGTAAAATTACCGATAAGTGTAATAAGAACCGCTCCTAAAGCCAACCACACTGCTCCACCAAGTGAAAACGGATCTATGCTTAAACCGAAGCTGAAAAAAAATATAGCTCCAAAGAAATCACGAAATGGAACGACGAGATGCTCAATCCGATCGCTATGTTCTGTTTCAGAAAAAACGAGTCCCAATAATAATGCACCAATTGCTTCCGCAACATGAATTGTTTCTGAGAATCCTGCTACAAAGAATAAAATAGCGAATATTACGATAATAAAAATTTCATTTGACGAAATATCTAATACTTTATTTAGAAACGGCGTAGCTTTTCTAGCGATTACGAAGAATAGGAGCATATACCCTACTGCGATTAACACCGATGTAAGAGCACCTACAAATGATGTTGCACCACCGAGCACTAGCCCTGAAACGACTGATAAATATACAGCTAAAAAAATATCATCAAACATAATGATTCCTAATATTAATTCAGTCTCTTTATTACCAGATCTTCTTAAATCAACAATTACTTTTGCAACAATTGCACTTGATGAAATTGTAATGATTCCAGCAATAATTAATGTTTCTAATAGGGGGAAACCCATCACATATCCATAAAGTAAACCTAATATAAAATTAAGCGATATATGAACACTACCCCCAAAAGCAATCGACTTTCCTGATTTAATTAATTTTTTTATTGAGAATTCTAAGCCTAAGTAGAATAAGAGGAATATGACGCCAACACGGCCGAGGAAGGAAATAACTTCTCCGCTTTCAATAAACCTTAAATCGATAAGTCCTAAATCTGGAGCATGTGGGCCCACTAACATACCGAGTATAATGAGAAACGGAATAATCGAGAACTTTAACTTCGCAGCGAGGATAGCTGCAAAAGCTACTAATACTAACGCAGTTCCAACTTCAAAGATTAAAGTATCCATCGATTAGGAATCACCTCCTGCTGAAAGCAATTCATTAATAATTCTTTTCACTTCATGTCTTTCACCCGATAATACGAGCATATCACCAGCTTCAATAATAGAGTCTGGACCTGGATTAAAGAATTTCTTCATATTCTTTTTCAAAATAGCAATAATCGTTACGTTATATGTTTTTCTAACATGTAAGCTACCAATTGTTTGTTGTACTACTGGCGCATTATTTTCTACCTTAAACCATTCAATTGATAATCCTTCAAAAGCCATCTCAATTGTGTCTAACGCTTGCGGTCTATATACCATTCCGCCTAATATAGCCGCAATTTGTCTCGCTTCAGAATCACGAAGAGAAATGCTTGAAACACTCTCATCGTGATCCACATCAAAATGATACATTTCTCTTCGGCCATCATCATGAATAACGATAACCATTTTTTCATTACCTTTTGTAATTACTTCAAACTTACATCCGATGCCCGGTAATTCACTCTCTCTAATATTCATATTCCCGCCTCCTAAAGTTTTTTAGTTACGGCTTTTACAAATCTACATCAATCTCTGTTTTAAATTCTTCATCTTTTGAGATCCCCAAATACTTTAATGTCTCTGAAGGTGTCGCGTGATGAAAATGTTTTTGTAATAGCGCAATCGCTATCCCTCTTTTGTATGCATGAAATCCAAACGTTTTTCTCATTGAGTTTGTTCCGATTTTACCAATAATCCCAACTGCTTCAGCAGCATTATGAATTACACGATACGCTTGTTGACGTGTAATTGAATTTGTCGTTTTATTAGATTGAAATACGTAGTTTTCTCTTTGAGCATCAATAGATTGTACATACTCTAAAAGTGCTTCTTTTACTTTTGTATTTAAATAAATATCTTGTTTAAATTTTTCATCTTTTACAGGAAGAGAGTAGAAATCTTTAACAGTTCCATCCTCATTTAATACCTCTTCAAATTTCATACTAAGTAGTTCAGTAATCTTTAATCCAGTGTTAATTCCAATAACAAATAAAAGATAATCTCGCTGCGAGTGCTCTTTTAAATACTTTTTCATAGCCTCAATTTGGCTTATATCTTTTAATGCCTCTACAACTTCCATACATGTATTCTCCTCATCTTATGAACGGTAATTTTCTCATCATGTTGTCCATTTTACCTTATCACGCTATGAGATTTCCATGTATTATCCATTATTTTCACAATATACTCTTACGACAATTTTTCATTTGGAAATTTATGATTGTACAAATACGGTGTGGGTAGAAAAAATAGGGGGATACAAGTTCAGCTTCTTTCTATAGATTGGATTCCTCCTTTCACTTTTCAGTTGCTGCTACTTACATATTATGTTACTTATTTACATTATATTATATATTTCAGTAACATTAAAGTATTTTTTCTGAAAATACAAAAAGCCGAGCACTTTCACTCGACTTTTTACGTATTAATCTTCTTTCGGAAGAACAATTCCTTTATACAATTGAACTGTAATGAAGTAATAAATCGCATAAATTACTACGAAAATTACGATTGGTACCCAAATACGGAAGTAAGGATCCATTAAAATAAATCCGAAAATATTCATACCAACTAATACGTGAGCGATACCCACAATTGCTGGGAATAAGAATACTAAGAATAACTCTTTATAAATCGATTTCGTTAATAACTCACGGCGCACACCGATTTTACGAAGCATTTGATAACGCGTAATATCTTTTGATGCACCTGAAAGAATTTTAAACATTAAACAACTTGCCATCATTGCTAGGAACGCGATTCCAAGGAAGAATCCCATAAACACTGTTCCGCTCGCAACGCCATAGAACATGTCGTAAGCTTGATATTTACTATCTAATCTTTCAGCTTTTACATTTTTATATTTATCTAGCTGCAACTCGTCAAGTTTTTTCCATTCTTTTTTGTGCGCTTCAAAATCATCTGTTTTTCCAGTAAATACAATTCCTTCTTTACCATTTACAGTATCGTACATTTTTTGATCTACAATTTTAATTGCATGATCTTCATGTACGTAGAATGGCTCGATTGTTCTGAAAGCCTCGTCCCATTCTTGTGGAAGTTCTTTAGCGTTCGCATCTTTTTCATTCATTTCTCTAGCAACTGCACCCACTGGTAGTTCCTCTGAAACTTTTTTCGTTTTCACTAAATCTTTCATCGACTTCATGTTTTCCATATCTTTTACTAAAGGACGATTTTTCTCTAAATCCTCTTTTACATAGTAAACGTATTTATCATCGACTTTGTAACGATATTCGCTTTTCTCTTTAAATGTAATACCGTCTAAAATTTTCTTTTCTTCAGCAGTTGGATTATGAACTACTGAATCATAGATTACGAAACCATCAACCATTTTTATAACGTTATTTTTAAACGCCATACCACCTGAAATGGCACCGGCTCCAAGCGCTACTAACATCGCTACTGTCGCAAGCACTTTCGTTAAACTATTAATACGGAAATTTAATTGTGCAAATGTAAAAGCGTTAAGTCCTTTTTCACTACGCTTTTTATTACTTTTTAACTTTTTAATAATAACCGGAAGAAGTGATCCAAATAGCATATAAGTACCAGCTGTTGTTGTAATTAATGCAATAAGAATTCCCATCTCTCTTAGTTTTTCCATGTAAATCATTGATGCATAGCCAATTCCTAATAAAATAACTGCAAGGAATGCAACTAAACCTGTCATTTTTCCTTTTACTGCAACACGCTCTGTTTGTGCGTCTGCATGTACAAGTTGCAGTACAGAAATACGTGATAATTTAATACTGTTCATAATTGCTGATAATACAAATAATGCAAAGAAGAAAATACAAGTAACAGTCATAGATGGTAAATAAAATGCTTTATAACCTTCACCAGCAAATTCAAGCTGTTTCATTAATAACTGTCCGATACCTTCTGCAAGTCCTACACCAACTGTAATACCAATCGCAAGAGACGCAGCACCTAATACTATCGTTTCAATAAACATAAGCAATGTAACTTTATGTTTTTTTGCTCCTAACATCATATACATACCGAATTCTTTTTGACGAAGAGATAATAAGAAAGAGTTCGCATATAAAATATAGAAGAACGTTATAATAGCTAGTAAAAATGAACCTGCTTGGAATACGAATCCAATTGATTGAATAACTGAGTTAGATTCAATAAACGCTTTATTCAGCACTAACGTTTGGAACATATAAAAAATTGAAATTGACATGACAAGACCAACAAGTAAGACGATATAATCTTTCAGCTTACTTTTCAGCCCCGACATGGAAAGTTTAAATAACATACTGAAACCTCCTTTCTTACGCTTTTTGTGTACCTAAGTCTGCAAGTACATCTAAAATTTCTTTGTAGAACTCTTCACGCGTACCACCGCGATGAATTTCTTTATACAGTTCACCATCTTGAATAAACAAAATACGCTGACAGTAACTTGCACTATACGGATCATGCGTAACCATCATAATCGATACGCCTTGATCTTTATTTAAATTTGTCATCGCATCAAGTAAACTCGTTGCATTTTTAGAATCAAGAGCTCCTGTTGGCTCGTCCCCTAAAATAATTGCTGGTTCATGCACAAGTGCACGCGCTGCTGCTGAACGTTGTTTCTGTCCACCAGATACTTCAGATGGATACTTTTGAAGAATTTCTGTAATCCCTAACATATCCGCTACTTTTTCTACTTTCGGTCCAATGTTACGTGATGGAACACCTTGAAGGGAAAGTGGAAGTGCAATGTTTTCATAAATAGATAAGTTCTCTAATAAGTTAAAGTCTTGGAAGATGAAACCTAATTTTTGTGAGCGGAAATCAGAAAGCTCACCTTGCTTCATTTTCGTAATATCCGTACCCGCAATTTCAACAACGCCGCCCGTTGCTTTATCAAGCGTTGAAATTACATTTAACAATGTCGTTTTACCAGAACCAGATGGTCCCATAATTCCTACAAACTCACCCTCTTGAATTGAGAATGAAACACCTTTTAGTGCGTGTGATTGGTTCTCACCTTTTTTACCGTACACTTTTTGAACGTTTTTCACGTCTACAACTGGTTTCGTCATATATATCCTCCTACGCTTGTTTTTCCATTACCTATTTTGCGCCTTTTGGAAGGGAACTGCTATTTGTTAACATTACAATTACCTTACACTTTTGTAAGATAAAAGTGGTGCGAGCGTAAGGTTAGTTGATAAATGAAATTTTATTAGCGATTTTCTAAATTTATCGGCGTTTCTCCAAAGAATAGCGATTTACCGAAAAAAAAGATGACAAGAAAAATGGACTGTTCCACAAAAGGAACAGCCCACTTCTCTCTTTATTTCTTTAAAGGTGTTACCGTCCAATACGTAATAACACGCCAAATCCATTCTAGTGGACCCATCTTAAAGATTTTCATCCAAATCATACTAAATACAATTTGAATTGCATAAATTGCGATACACACATATAACGTCTGCATGTAAGTTAAGTTTCCTGCAAAGTTAAATACACTGCCTGCGATTAAAATCATTGCAGTTTGTCCGATATAATTTGTTAAAGCCATACGGCCATAGTATTTCAATGGTGCTAATATTGTTTGAACTGGTTTCAATTGAAGTAATAAAATTAATGCTCCAACATAAAAGGCTGAAATTACTGGTCCAACTGTAACACCAATTGTTAAGAATTGAGCTGCAGCATCCATTGTTCCATCCTCAGTCATAATTATCATATTTACAAATGGCTCAGCAGGAACATGCCCATATTGATACCATATAGCTACGACGCTTAAAACAAACATAACACCTGTAAAAATAGCGACTTTCTTTATGTTCTGCGTGAGATTTTCAAATACACGATATTGTCCTGCAGCAAGACCTAATAAAATTAAGCCGAGTGGTAATAGTTCTTTAACGCCCATCACACTAAAAGCAATTGTCAAAATAAGACCAATTATCAAGTTCACTTCTTTTTTCGCTTTATAAAATGGTAAAACGATTAACCCGCAGATTGCATATAACGTTAACGCTTCGCCAGGCTGAAACATGTAATGAATCAAACCGAAAATAAATAGCGCAACTAGACGACGTAAAAATAGAACATATCCATTTTTCCCTTTTGCAATTGCTCTCGAGATAAAGATATAGAATCCTACTCCAAATAAGAATGAGAAAATCGAGAAGAAACGACCTTCTACAAATAAGTATAGAAACCTTTGATAACTTGCATCCACTGTATTAGGGTCTGGAATTTTAATGTTAAGTAGTGCGAGAATATTTACTAAAATAATCCCTAGTAGTGCAAAGCCACGAATGTAATCTAACTCATCAATTCGCTTGTTTGTAATATTGTTCCCCATAAAGCAACTCCTTGTATAAAACTTAATCCTTTCTTACTCTACTGGAGAAAGCTGCTCACAACTATCGACAAACCTTACAGAAATCTTACATTATTGTCATATAGCAAAATAAAACCAGGTCATATTGCGACCTGGTTTACTCTGATTGCTTTGATCTTTGAGGTTGTCCTTTTTTACTATTGCGCTGTTTCACTTGAACAACTGGATCAAGTTCATTTGAAAATTCAGCGTTATGTCCATTTTGCGTTTTTTGCTCTGGGTTATTTTGATCTGAACGTTTCGCCATTACATTCACTCCTTATTAGTGCGGTGTAATAATCATTTGATGTTGCAGTTGGCGAATTGCCATACGTGCTCTATTTAACTGCTCACGTTGCTCATCATTCGCATGTTGTTGCATCGTTTGTAAATCGTTATATGCTTGTTCTAATTGTAACTGCGCATCCGAATACTCCATCGTATTGTAATGCTCTTGTCTCATACCTTGGTCTAATTGTTCTTTCGCATATTCCACCGCTTGTTCCGCTTGTGTAATATACGATTCAAGTGATTGACGCTCTGCCATAATTGTCCCTCCTTGCTTCAATTCCCCTTTAGTGTGTCCCTTCCATCTGAACCTTATGAGTATGTTATAATGGATTTTGTTTCATTTTGACTCGGCTTAGGAGGGAAAGTAATGAAGGTTCAAAACCCTTTTCCATATACAAACGACAATAAACGTTATCATACATGGAATTACCATTTACGAAATGAATTTGGTGAAAAAATCTTTAAAGTTTCATTAGATGCTGGCTTCGATTGCCCGAACCGTGACGGTACAGTTGCTTATGGCGGTTGTACATTTTGTAGTGCTGCTGGATCTGGTGACTTCGCTGGCGATCGCCGCGATGATGTTATAACGCAATATCATGAAATGAAAGAAAAAATGCGCTCAAAGTGGAAAGACGGAAAATGTATCGCTTATTTCCAGGCGTACACAAATACACACGCACCACTTGAAGTGTTAAAAGAAAAATTCGAACCGCTTCTAGCAGAAAAAGACGTTGTCGGTCTTTCTATCGCAACTCGTCCAGATTGTTTACCGGACGATGTCGTTGAATATTTAGCGGACTTAAATAAACGCACATACCTTTGGGTTGAACTCGGTTTACAAACTGTTCACGAACGAACTGCAAACCTTATTAATCGCGCTCACGATTACCCGTCTTACGTGGAAGGCGTAAATAAATTACGTAAGCATGGCATTAGAGTTTGCTCTCATATTATTAACGGTCTTCCCCTTGAAGATTATGACATGATGATGGAAACAGCTCGTGAAGTAGCGAAACTTGACGTACAAGGAATTAAAATTCATTTACTTCATTTATTAAAAGGAACTCCAATGGTGAAGCAATATGAAAAAGGACAACTAGAATTCCTTTCTCTTGAGGATTACGTAAGTCTCGTTGTTGACCAACTTGAAATTATTCCAGAAGACGTAATTGTGCACCGCATCACAGGTGACGGTCCACCTGATTTAATGATTGGTCCAATGTGGAGCTTAAATAAATGGGAAGTATTAAATTCCATCGATGCAGAATTTGTACGCCGCGGAAGCTGGCAAGGAAAATATGCAAATGAGGAGAAACAACAATGAAATTAGAACGAGTATTACCGTTTGCTCGCACACTGCTGCAAACAGCTGTTAAAGAAGGCGATTACGCTGTAGATGCAACTTTAGGAAATGGACATGACACTTGCTTCCTAGCTGAAATCGTTGGAGATAACGGAAAAGTATTTGGATTTGATATTCAAAAAGAAGCAATTGAAAGCTCCGCTATCCGTTTAAAAGAAAAAGAGCTTTTCGGACGTACTGTTTTAGTTCACGATAGTCACGACACGCTTCTATCCGTACTACCAGATGACGCAAAAGGAAAAGTAACAGGCGCTATCTTCAACTTAGGTTACCTTCCTGGCGGTGACAAGCATATCGTTACAAAACCGAACTCAACAATTTCAGCAATTGAACAATTACTAGAAGTAATGACACCTGAAGGGATCATCGTCCTTGTCATTTACCACGGACATCCAGAAGGACAAGTAGAACGCGACGCTGTTCTCAAATTTGCAGAAGAACTAGACCAAAAACAAGCTCACGTACTGCGATACGGCTTCATTAACCAGCAAAATAACCCGCCATTTATTGTGGCGATTGAGAAACGATAATATATCGACGATTTTTCAATTATATCTATCGTAACTCCGGATATATCAACGATTTTTTCGATATATCAATGATTCGACACACTATATCGACTTATCGACAAAACATAACAAAAAAAGACGTGTACTCATTGCACGTCTTTTTGTTATTCTCCTATATAATGGATGTATACAATATTTGAAGAAAGAAGGATAGAACTTTGCTAGTAGAACTAAGGGGAATTCAAAAGAAGTACGGCAAATCACTTATACTAGACAACATTGATTTATCCATTTCAGAAGGAGAGGCATTCGCTATTATTGGCGGGAACGGGACTGGAAAAAGTACACTACTCAAAATAATTGCAGGATTTATTTCACCTACAACAGGGACACTTCAAAGAAAAGAACATATACAAATCGGCTATGTACCTGAACATTTTCCTGAAGGGATTCGTTTTACATTAGAGGATTATCTATATCATCTCGGCCACATTCACGGTTTATCAACAAAATATTTAAAAGATAAAATTCCGATGCTTCTTGAATCTTTTCATTTACATCATGCAAGACATTCCATTGTACGAAACTTTTCAAAAGGCATGAAACAAAAAACAGGCATTATGCAAGCATTGCTTACAGACGTCCATTTATTAATTTTAGACGAACCGCTTTCTGGGCTCGATCCTAACTCACAGCAAGAACTAGAACATATTTTACTCTCATTAAAACAACACGGCATATCTATACTCTTCACATGTCACGAAAAACAGCTACTAGAAAACTTCGCCGATAGAATTATGACGTTAGCAAATCATACAATCATGGAAGACATCTCTGTGCAAAAAAGAACAGAACAAGTCTATATTGAAGCAATCGTTCACGAAACATTTTCAGCGATAGAACTACGGAAGCAATTAGGATTTATACACGTTGCACACAATTCAAATCAAAACCTTATTCAATTACAAATCGAAAAAGAATATACAAACGAAATGCTTCAGTTTTTATTACATAAAAAAGCATCTATCACACTGCTACAACCTAACTTTTAAATCGAAAGAAGGTTTATTATGTTTGCGCTTATTCGTTACCATTTTCTCGACTATACAAAATCATATAAGTACGTCCCTCCTATTGCGATGTACTTTGTGAGCTTACTTTTTGTATATACATATAAACCAACTCCTATTGTACCGACATACTTGGAAACGGCACTCGCACTTTATTTATTATCTGCTTGGATTACGGTCACGATTTTTCATACTGAAGACCCTGTACAAGAACAAATTACTATTTCTCACACAAATAATATTTCCACACTATATGTTGGTAAATATATTACCGCTCTTCTCATTTGTACTGTTTTATCTTTTATATCCGTAATCTACCCAATTATTTTGCAAATGTTTAATGAAGAAATGACAGTTTCTTTATTTTTAGTCGGATTTCTCGCTCACATGTCTTTCTCTATACTAGGAATTTCAATTGCAACTTTATTTACTAGAAATATTATTCAAAAAGCAAGCACCGCTTGGCTTAGCCTTACATTTATATTACTTATAACAATCGCCTCCATCCGGTTAAAAAAAGAGTTACTATGGTTTTTACCACCTGTCGAAAGCTTTCTAATGCTTGGACAATACAAATTTAATATACTGACTCACACGCTATGGCTCACAGCTTGGGCTATCGTATATTCATTTTTATTACTTACTTTATTTCTTTTTACCGTGCGCAAAAAACGATTTTAATTACATATTAAAGGAGACGAAACAATGATCGGAATACTAGCAGGAATGGGGCCAAAATCAACTGGACCATTCGTCGATACAGTTGTAGCAAAGTGTCAAACAATATACGGAGCAAAGCATGATATGGACTTTCCTCATATGATGATTTATTCGTGCCCAACACCGTTTTACATGGATCGCCCTATTGATCACGAAGCAATGAAAAAAGCAGTTATTGAAGGGGCACAAAAACTTGAAAGTACTGGCGTAGAATTTATCGCTATGCCGTGCAATACGGCGCATCTTTATTTTGAGGAATTACAGCGATCTCTTTCTATTCCTATTTTGAATATAGTTGATGAGACGTTAAAAGCAATTCCTAAAACTGCCAAAAGAGTCGCTCTTCTTGCAACGGAAGCAACTGTTCAAGCTGGGATTTACCAAGATGGGATTGCAAAACGTAATATAGATTACATTCATTACGAACAATGGCAGGAAAGCATTAATCAAATTATTACTTATA
This sequence comes from Bacillus sp. F9_6S_D1_P_5, assembly GCF_054823925.1. Taxonomy (NCBI): domain Bacteria; kingdom Bacillati; phylum Bacillota; class Bacilli; order Caryophanales; family Bacillaceae; genus Bacillus; species Bacillus sp. F9_6S_D1_P_5. Next base: position 21,762 of record NZ_JBTREW010000035.1, read on the forward strand.
TTAAAAGCGGAGAAGTTAAAGAAGCTCACAGATTATGGGATGCACTCGTTTTACAATTGAAAGATGAAGTTGATACCGCAATTATTGCATGTACCGATTTGAACGTGGTGGCGAGTGAGGATTTTGTTGATTCCTCTCACTGTCTTGCTGAGGCGGTTGTTAGGATGTATGTAGAAAATATAAGGGGGGCCAAATGAATATACCTTTTGAAATGGGATACACGTTTGATGAAAACCTTAGAGAAAAACCTTTATCCCTTGCTGAAATGGAGCAAGGGATTGTATTTTTGAAAGAGGATTTACATGAAGGACCGTTATATGGGAAAAACTGCGGATTAATCGGTGTTTATGAACGAATCGCTGGCAACCTTTCTGACAGTAAGTATTACTTACAGGAAGCCATTGAATATTACACACAAACAGACAACATCCAAGGGATTTTTATTAACAAACTTCGTCTCGCACATACATATCATTGGGAAAGAAATTTTTCTGCTGCAAATACAATCTTTGCCGAACTTCTACAAACACTACCAGACTTACCCGCTTATGAAGATTTTTTCTACCAACATTATGGAAAAAGCAAATTAGATGAGGGTGACTTCCACACCGCCCTTACTTGTTTTCAAAAAGCGCTTCAAATCAGGCTACAAAAAGGAAATGAAGAGCTGATTCACTCAACTAAGCTTTGCATTACGTATTGTACGCCTCACCTATGAAAATCCAAAAACTTTTAACATTTTTCACAATTCTTTCAAAGTAATCACACTTAATCTCGCTATATTAAAATGAGGAATTTATTCATATAGGGAAGGTTAGGGGAACTGAAAGTATGAAAGTAAATCGTTCGCTTCATTACATTTTTTGGCGTTGGCATTTTTATGCTGGACTTTTTATTACGCCGCTTCTTATTACGTTGTCACTGAGCGGAATTGGGTATTTATTTCGGGAAGAGGTTGAGGATTTCATCTATAAAGATTTATATTTTGGGAAGAGCGCCCAAACAGAATCTATTTCGATGTCTGATTCTATTTTACTAACAGAGAAAAAATATCCACATTATAGTGTGGCGAAAATTAGTGAGTTTAATGGGGACTATAATACGAGACTTACGATTTCAAATGAATATACGGGGCAACAAAAATTTGTGTATTTAGATAGCAACAATCAAATTGTTGGAGATCAAAATGCAAGTGAAACATTTGCGAATATAATGCGGGAACTACATAGTTCTCTTTTAGTTGGTGGCACTGTCGTCAATTATATTGTAGAGCTTGCGGCATGCTGGACAATCTTTTTAATTGTGACCGGGTTGTATATGAGTATACGCCAGTTCAAAAATACACCCGCATCCAATAAGCGAGAAAAAGCAAAACGACGTCATTCTATTATCGGTATTATATTTACAATTCCACTCGTTCTGCTAGTCGCATCTGGATTGCCATGGTCAGGATTTATGGGTAACCAAATTTATAAAATCGCATCATCGAATGAATCAATTGGATATCCAAAGTTGTATATGGCGCCGCCTGAATCAAAGGTAAAAGAATTGCCGTGGGCAACAAGACAAGAAGCTCCTCCTGAATCGAATTCGAATGAACCGAAAGCAATTTCTGTCGATGAATTACAAAAAGAAATTGAAATAAAGAAACCGTATGTTATTTCACTACCAGCTGATCCGAAAGGTGTGTTCACTGTTTCGAAATCAAGCGGTTCTGGTATTACAGGTATGCATGTTGCACCAAATGAAGAAATAACAGTTTACTTTAATCAATATAGCGGAGAACTCATTTCGAAAACAGACTATCGTGATTATGGATTACTTGCACAATGGTTCACTTACGGTATCCCGCTTCATGAAGGTCATTTATTCGGATGGCCAAATAAAATATTATGCTTACTAACGACATTATCTTTATTACTTCTCATTTATTACGGAGTAAAAATGTGGTTAGCAAGAAAGCCGAAAGGAAAATTAGCAGCACCGCCAAAGCAAAGAGATAAGAAAAGCATATTCGTTTTCTTTATCATGATGGTTATACTAGGCGCTGTCATGCCTTTATTTGGACTGTCTGTTTTAGTTATTTTTGCGATTGAACTTCTTATATATGTATTTTCGAAAATACGATCATAATGAAAAAGCATTTGTACTCTCGTGTACAAATGCTTTTTATTTACTATTTTCTTTTTTTCTACCACTTATTAAAAAGACAATATCTACTATAATAATCAATGCGATAATAACTTGCGCTACATAATCCATCGTTGTAGGACCGCCGGTTTTATTCATCATCATATACGTTCCAGTTACAAATGAAATGGAAAGTAGCACGAGTAATGTCACTTCAATATGGTCATATAGCTTTTGAAACAATCGCTTCATCTCCGCCACCTCCTTTACCATATTATAACAAAAAAACCACTCTAAAAGAGTGGTTTTCTTCATCACTGCGCCGTTTTCTTTCGATACATCTTCCCGTTCCAATAGAAGAATCGTGAAGTGAGACCTCCGTATTTTACAATGCGCCGCGCCATTTTGTGCATATTCTTTTGTGCTGATACTTTTTGGTCTGATAAATAAATACCGAGTAATCCTCGGCTTATAAGACGATGAAACTTCGCATGAGGTAAATCGCCAATGCTCTTCTCTGCTTCTTCTACAAAGTGTTTCATACGATCTAATATCGCTTGCTCGTTTTCGTAATAACTACAGAAATTCAAATCTCCGCCTATACGGTCTTCTTCTTGATCAATGAAATAATCAAGCAAAATGTGAAGTCCTTGTACGTAAGGGAAGTATCCTTGTCTAATTTTCGCAATATCTTCATCATGTAATTCATCATGAAATGCATATGCGACAAGACAGAAGATTCCAAGCGTAGAACCGGCACATGCTGAAAATTCAAACCAACTCATCTCAGGTAAGTTTTCTTTATGTGCTTCAAACCATTTTTGTAAACGTGGTTCTCTTTCTTCTAACTTCACGTGTTTATGAATTTGCAAATCACAATAATAACAAGCAAGTTCATGCAGAACAGGAGCAATTTTGTCATAGTGCTTCGTTTTCTTTAAAACATCTTGGCATGTTTCAACAAGTTCATCTAAATAACCACCATCGTCTTGATCATCACGATAACGATAATAATTACCACCACCTTCTACTTCAGGTGACAATGCCATTAACATCGATTCATGAAGTGCGGCAAAATCATTTGGATCAAGTGATGTACTGCGATCACATAAATTATCTAAATAGTCGCTGATCGTTTGATACGCTACGATAAAACGAACACATTCCTCTCGGTGCTCATTTGCTAATAGCGCTAAAATGCCACCGCCTTCGCAATGAAACGTTTTATGCTCAATACTTGCGATTGCTTGACTATGAAGCTCATCATTCGGAATATGGTAGGCACGCTCTTTCCACATCGCTAGCTCATGGTGTACAACCGGAAACACATCACGGTATACTTTCGCCATGAGCGTTATGGGATTACTCGGTACGTTCACTTCTTCCTTCATCTCCTCTATTCAATGTACAAATAATTTACTTATTTGTTTCTATTATGTTATTGATGCGTATTTCAGTAAATGACTGAATATAATTCAAAATTTCATCACGCTCATACTCGTTTAATAACTCATGATAACAATTCGGCCATTCTTTAAAAGCCTTATCACTTATTTTAACATTATCAAACCAAGTGCGGACACGTGTTTTATCTACAAGTTTATCCTCACACGCCTGCATTAGCAAGAGCGGAACATCTGGAAAATCATCTATTTTTTTATGAGCAATTTCGATAGACTTAATCAATTCACTATACCAACGGACTGATACTTTGCGCAAGAACAATGAATCATTCTCCATTGCGTCCCGAACCTCATGATTACGAGTTGACATTTCCACTGTAAGGTTCGTTGCAAATTGCAATTTTGGAGCAATAACATTTAATATTTTTGAGGCGACTCGAAGTGGGGCAGAAGGTCCAGTTACTACCCCTAAGCAAGGTGAACTTAAAATAATACCATCTACGTCTTCTCTCTTCGTTTCTTGCATCATTCGAATAACGATAAGACCGCCCATACTATGACCGAATATAAAAATAGGTAACCGATACTTTCTTGCCTCTTTCACCCATAATTTAACTTCCTCTATATATTCATCAAATGAATCAATATGTCCTCTATTTCTTGAAGTCGTTCCATGCGACGGAAGGTCCCCCATTACGACGTGGTAGCCACTATGATTCCACATTTCCGCAACAGCTTCGTAACGTCCGTGATATTCCATCGCGCCGTGCACAATAATGATTACAGCCTTTGCTTCCTCCGCTTCATAATTCCACATACGGACCTCCTCCATTTCACTCTTTTTCATAATTTGATACACTGAAACTAGTCTCTAGGAAAGGAAGGCTTTACATGATATATCCTTATAAAGAAAAAAATCCGAAAATTGCGAGTAGTGCTTTTATCGCTGACTATGTTACGATTACAGGCGATGTTTCCATTGGCGAAGAATCAAGTATTTGGTTTAATACAGTCATCCGTGGTGATGTGTCACCAACAATTATTGGAGATCGAGTAAATGTACAAGACCAATGTACACTCCACCAAAGCCCACAGTATCCTCTTATTTTAGAAGACGACGTAACTATTGGGCATCAAGTTATTTTACATAGCTGTCATATTAAAAAAGATGCTTTAATTGGAATGGGATCTATTATTTTAGATGGTGCTGAAATTGGCGAAGGAGCCTTTATCGGTGCTGGAAGCCTCGTTTCACAAGGAAAAAAAATCCCGCCAAACACGTTAGCGTTCGGTCGCCCAGCGAAAGTCGTTCGTGAGTTAACGGAGGAAGACCGTAAAGACATGGAGCGAATTCGCACACAATATGTTGAAAAAGGTCAGTACTATAAATCATTACAGAAATAATTTTATCGCTGCCATAAGATTGGCAGCTTTTTTTATAAAAACTAACTTTTTCTTTACAAAACATTATTACTCCCTCAATAAAATCTTATTAAAATAAAAGCTAATATCTCCATATATATGTAAGCGAGGGAGGAGAATTTTCATGAAGGTCAGTGGACTGTATAAAATAGAATGTTACATTTTCAAAGGAATTAACCGATACTTTGATCAAAAAACATTAAATATCTTTTTCAGCAATATTACTCATATCGGTGGTGCTACTTTCTCAATGGCACTCACACTTTTCTTTTTAATTTTCGCAAAAGGGACTTTGCATCAAGTTGCAATCGCAACTGCTATTTCTTTAGCAATTAGCCATATTCCTGTGCAAATATTAAAAAGATGGTATCCGCGAAAACGTCCTTATTTAACAATTCAGGATGCGAAATATCCAGTCCATCCATTAAAAGACCACTCTTTCCCGTCTGGTCATACAACAGCCGTTTTCTCTGTCCTTATTCCATTTATTTGTTATAATCCAAGTTTATTTGTTTTTCTATTACCGTTAGCATTATGCGTCGGTATTTCTCGCATTTATTTAGGGCTTCACTATCCATCTGATGTATTTGTCGGTATGTGCCTCGGCACTTGCTCTGGCATCATCTCTTTTTATCAATTCATCCCACTTTTCACATAAAGGAGTGATATGATGAGAGTCGCCATTTTTACCGATACTTTTACACCACAAGTCAACGGGGTTGCGAAAACATTAGGACGATTAACACGTTACTTTCAGAAAGAAAAGATCGCCTATTCTGTTTTCGCCCCTCGGCATACAGCTGAAGATAATTTCGTGGCTAATGTGAACAAGATGAGAAGTATCCCGTTAACAATATTATATCCAGAATGTCGCTTTTCTTTTCCTACTCCGCGCATTAAACGAGAACTTCTTTCCTTTAAACCTGACATGATTCACATTGCTACACCTTTCAACATGGGACTTTGTGGATTGTATTATGCAAAAAAGTTAAACATCCCAGTTGTCGGTTCTTATCATACTGATTTCGATGCTTATTTACGCTATTACAAAATCGAATTTCTCTCCAATATGCTTTGGAACTATTTAAAATGGTTTCATAGTCATATGCAAAAAAATTTTGTACCTTCCTTTGAAACGTTACACCAACTAAAAAATAAAGGCTTTCAGGCCCTATCCATATGGGGACGTGGTGTAGATTGCACACTCTTTCATCCATCTTACAATACAGACCTATTCCGAAAAAAATATAATATTACAGCGAAGTATGTCCTTTCCTACGTTGGACGGATTGCTCCTGAAAAAGATATTGATACGTTGCAACACCTTATCGTAAAAACAGCGCATACTCGAAACGACATTCATTGGCTCATCGCAGGAGACGGTCCGCTAGCAACAAATTTACGTGAAACTGTTCCGAAAGCAAATGTCACTTTTACTGGATATTTACAAGGTAAGGATTTAGCTGAAGCATATGCTTGCTCTAACATCATGGTATTTCCATCTGCTACTGAAACGTTCGGAAATGTCGTACTCGAATCACTTGCATGCGGTACACCTGTCATCGGTGCAAATAGTGGCGGGGTTAAAAATATTATTACAGATGGAAAAACGGGAGTTCTTTGTCCGCCCAAACATGCGGATTCATTTCTATCATCCATCCATTCTTTATTGCAAAATGAACAAAAACTGATGCAAATGGGGCTAGCAGCTACGTCTTATGCCAAATCAAAGAGCTGGGATGAAATCTTTCGTGGCTTACTTGACCAATATGAAGAAGTCCTTCAGCACACCGCATCAGAATTACTCGCTTAAACAGAAAAACTCCCTTCAAAAAACGAAGGGAGTTTATTACATGGTCATAAATTTTAGTTTAATAAATGATACATAAGGTTAAACATTGTTTAATTTCTATATTCATTATAACAAAAATAAACATAACTAAACATACTTGTAATAAAAACCCATAAAAATTAATATATGGTTATACAACATTTTAACTGTATAGTGATTTTAAGAATTCCCCTTAAAATCAACTTACTCACATACCTTTATACAGTAATTGTTCCCCAATTTCTGTATATCAAAAAACCTTTCATTCATTTGAAAGGTCTTTTTGAGCTTGCACATATTCTTCTTTCGTATTCACATTTATAAACCAATCCGCATTCGCTTGTACATCTTCACCAACAATATATTTCACATTACATTGTGATAAAAGCTGGCCCATACTTCTTTTTTCTTCCTGAAGCAAAGCATAAATCTTTTCTTTCACGCGGTTATGATACGCTGCAAGTAACGGTTGTTTCCTTCCATTAATAATAGGTACAACCGCATCATATTCATTGCTCGTTTGCTCTAGCATAATGGTAAACCATTCACGCGAAACATTTGGCGCATCGCAAGGCATAATAACGTACCAATCTGCTTCTATATATTCCACTCCTGATACAATTCCAGCAAGTGGTCCATTTCCTTTATAATGCGGAATATCTTCTATAACAGGAACTTGTACAAGTTGCTCTACTCGCTCTTTTATATCGGAGTTACTAATGACCACAACTTCTTGGAGCGCACTTGTCATCACTTTCAAAATATGCTCTATAAAAGTACTACCTTGCCAGCTCGCTAGTGCTTTCGGCTCACCGAATCGACTCGACATACCGCCTGCCAATACAATTCCAGCATACTTACTCATTGGCGATGCAGCTCAAATGTAATATGACCTAATTCCGGTAAAATTAATTTATTCATCGCAAGACGAACTGCTCCGCTAGATCCTGGCATGGAAAAGACAACTTTGCGCCCAATTGTACCGCCGATCGCTCTACTTAACATCGCGCTGCTTCCGATATCTTCTAAATAACTAATCATACGAAACAACTCACCAAACCCGACAATCTCTTTATGTAATAACGCTGATACTGCTTCAATCGTTACATCACGCTTCGTAATACCAGTACCGCCATTTGTTAACACGGCATCGACATCTTCCCTATGATAACCTGCTAACACTGCTTGCTGAATACTTTCTTTATCATCTTTTACAATTTCATAAGAGGTCACTGTATGCCCTGCTTCTTTTAACAATTCATGTAATAGTTGTCCACTCTTGTCCGTCTCTTCTGTACGTGTATCAGAAATCGTCACGATCTTGCAACGCACTTCTTTTGGCGCTTGTTTTTTATGTTCAGTTACGCTCATTTTATATCTTTCCTTTCCTAAAAGCTTTTCTTCATTTTATCATACCTATCTTTACACAATTATGTATGAAGCCACTAATACACCATGATACAATATAAGTATATACAACCACAAAAAGGAAAATATACTTTCTTATACTCCTAGACTACACATCATTAGCTACTCTTTAAATCCTCTTATATTTTCCACATAGTAAATTTCATTTTAAATTACAAAATAATTTGGAGGTTCACCCACTATGGAACTTTATAAAAAACTAACAACAACATTCATCCTCTTATTCGTCGCTTCCATTACTGTCGGCTTTTCTCTAAAAGGCGCAATTCCATACGCTACATTAGTAAGTATTATATTCGCAACACTCTTTTTACTAAGCAGTGCCTTTTGCGCAGGTAAAGCACGCCAAATGAAAGGATGATTACATATGTTCAAGAAGAAACAGATCCTTTGTAAATACTGCGGGAAAGAAATACAAACGTATGAAAAGTCATGGATTCATATGCCATTTCCGGCAAATGGTATGACGAATATGAAAAAGTATATTGAGCTAGACGGCGAAGTGTATTGTAACTCATGCATTCAAATTGTAAGTAAAACAAAATAAAAAAAGCTTTGCGCTCACTGCGCAAAGCTTTTTTTCATATATTATAGACCAGCTTGCTCTTTTAAAGCTGCAGCTTTGTCTGTACGTTCCCATGTTAGATCTACATCAGTACGTCCGAAGTGGCCGTAAGCTGCTGTTTGTTTATAAATTGGGCGACGTAAGTCTAGCATTTTAATAATACCAGCTGGGCGAAGATCGAAGTTGTTACGAACTAGTTCTACTAGTACGTCTTCAGATACTTTACCAGTGCCAAATGTATCAACTGAAATTGATACTGGTTGTGCTACACCGATTGCGTATGCAAGTTGTACTTCTGCTTTGTCAGCAAGACCAGCTGCTACGATGTTTTTCGCAACATAACGAGCTGCATATGCTGCAGAACGGTCAACTTTCGTTGCATCTTTACCAGAGAATGCACCGCCACCGTGGCGAGCGTATCCACCGTAAGTATCAACGATGATTTTACGTCCTGTTAAACCAGCATCACCTTGTGGTCCACCAATTACGAAGCGGCCAGTTGGGTTAATGAAGAATTTCGTTTCTCCATCTATTAATTCTGCTGGTACTACAGCTTTAATTACGTGCTCTTTTAAGTCGCGATCGATTTCTTCCCATGTAACATCTGGGTGATGTTGTGTAGAAATTACGATAGTATCAACACGTACTGGTTTACCATTTTCATCATACTCAACTGTAACTTGCGTTTTTCCATCTGGACGTAGGTATGATAATGTATCATTTTTACGTACTTCAGTTAAACGGCGAGCTAATTTGTGAGCAAGCGAGATTGGAAGTGGCATTAACTCTTGTGTTTCATTACATGCGAAACCAAACATTAAACCTTGGTCTCCTGCACCAATTGCCTCAATCTCAGCGTCAGTCATTTGACCTTCGCGTGCTTCTAGCGCTTGGTCAACACCCATAGCGATGTCAGCAGATTGCTCATCGATAGATGTTAAAACTGCACAAGTTTCTGCATCGAATCCGTATTTTGCGCGTGTGTAACCAATGCCTTGAATTGTTTCACGAACGATTTTTGGAATATCTACGTAAGTAGAAGTCGTAATTTCCCCCGCTACCAATACTAAACCAGTTGTTACAGTTGTTTCACAAGCTACACGTGCATTTGCGTCTTTTGATAAGATCGCATCTAAAATTGAATCAGAAATTTGGTCACAAATTTTATCTGGATGTCCTTCAGTTACAGACTCAGATGTGAACAGATGACGTTTTTTTGTCATGTGGTAAACCTCCCTACAGTAATTGTATATATTGTACGGAACTCATCCTTAATTTGCCACAAATTGCGACATACATTTATTCTCCCACACAAGCATACAGAAAAACCTTTCCCACTTTACATAGAGGAAAGGTTTAATTTGCTACTTGCATACTGCTTTTTGCCCTTCGCTCTTATCGTTCGAGACCTGTAGCCTCGCACAGGTTTTAGCACCTATTCACCTGTATTTACCACTACAAGTGAGGTTGCTGGGCTTCATCGGGCCTGTCCCTCCGCCAGCTCGGGATAAGAGAGTATCCGTCCCAACCTATACTAAAGAAATGATATTCATTTGTCAATTAATATTCACATTTTCCTGAAAGTTTTTCTCAATACGCCTAAAATGAAATATTAATAAGGAAATAATGTATTCACACAAACAAAAAGAAATAAATAGTATACATTATTTATATAATTGTGTTATACTCTTGTTGGGGATTACGAGAAATATTTCATTAAATGAAAAGGATGGTATATAAATATGAGTACTGTGAATGTCCAAATTGGTTTACACGAATTATTGAACGGAAGCAATGCACAGATTCAACTAAGTGTTCCGCAATTAGTGGAAAAAGTATTAATGCGAAATGAAGGGAAATTAACTTCTACTGGTGCCGTTTCTGCTTCAACAGGAAAATATACAGGACGTTCTCCTAAAGATAAATTTATTGTGAAAGAAGCATCGGTTGCTGACAAAATTGCTTGGGGAGCAGTGAATCAACCGATTTCTGAAGAACATTTTAATAAATTATATACTAAAGTTTTAGAATACTTAAAAGAAAAAGAAGAGTTATTCGTCTTCAATGGATTTGCAGGCGCTGACCGCAATTACCGCCTACCAATTCAAGTTATTAACGAATATGCATGGCACAATTTATTTGTACATCAATTATTCATTCGTCCAACTGAAGAAGAATTAACAACTCATGAATCAGAGTTCACAATTGTTTCTGCACCAAATTTCAAAGCTGATCCAGCTGTTGACGGTACAAACTCTGAAGCATTTATTATGGTTTCATTCGAAAAACGTATCGTACTAATTGGTGGTACAGAATACGCTGGAGAAATGAAAAAATCAATCTTCTCTATTATGAACTTCTTACTACCTGAACAAGATATCCTTTCTATGCATTGCTCTGCAAACGTAGGTGAAGAAGGCGACGTAGCACTATTCTTCGGTTTATCTGGAACAGGTAAAACAACATTATCTGCTGATCCAAACCGTAAATTAATCGGTGATGATGAGCATGGTTGGTCCGATAACGGTGTATTCAATATTGAAGGCGGTTGCTATGCAAAATGTGTAAACCTTTCTCACGAGAAAGAACCACAAATTTTCGATGCAATCAAATTTGGATCTGTTTTAGAAAACGTTATCATTAATAACCAAACGCGTATCGCAGACTACAACGATACTACTTTAACAGAAAATACTCGTGCTGCATACCCTATGCATGCGATCGACAATATCGTACTGCCAAGTGTTGCTGGACACCCAAATACAATCATTTTCTTAACTGCTGATGCATCTGGCGTATTGCCTCCAATCAGTAAGTTATCAAAAGAACAAGCTATGTACCATTTCTTAAGTGGTTACACTAGTAAACTAGCAGGAACAGAGCGCGGCGTTACATCTCCGCAAGCAACATTCTCAACTTGCTTCGGTTCACCATTCTTACCACTTGATGCATCTCGCTATGCTGAAATGCTTGGTGAAAAAATCGAGAAACACGATGCGAAAGTATTCTTAGTAAACACTGGCTGGACTGGTGGCGAATACGGCGTTGGTAAACGTATGAACTTAGGTTACACTCGTGCAATGATTCAAGCTGCATTAAGCGGCGAACTTGCGAAAACTGAAACAGCTAAACATGACATCTTCGGTCTTGAAGTTCCACTTCACGTACCAGGTGTACCTGACGAAGTGTTAATGCCTGAACAAACTTGGGCTGATAAAGCTGCTTACAAAGCGAAAGCAATCGAACTTGCGAGCGAATTCAAAGAGAACTTCAAAAAGTTCGACAGCGTGTCTGAAGATATTATTAACTTAGGCGGTCCAATCGCTTAAGTACAAACTTTCTGTTGGAATAACCCTTTTACTCATATGAATAAGTGTCGTGTAACCGTAAAGTTTCGCGTACTCACCGACAAAACCCAATGCGGCTTAACGGTTATACACACTTACATAAAAAAGAAGCTTACGTTTTTACGTAAGCTTCTTTCCAGGCTGTGGAGAAAGTCTTCTCCACAGCCTATTTTTGTGTCTGAACCTCTTTTTATGTGTCAACACTGATAAAAAAGAGGAAAAGGAGAG
>NZ_JBTREW010000036.1:0-30429 GCF_054823925.1 Bacillus sp. F9_6S_D1_P_5
TTTGAACAGCTGATAACTTTATCTCATTTGAGTATGTATTAAATGTTGTACCTTTTTTGGCCATGAAAAATCCCCTCCAAGTAATAGTGTAACATTCATGTGTATACATGGTCTTTTTCACACTGTCTACCTAAAGGGGATAATATCACTTTTATAGAAGGCTTTTTTTGTTATAGCTTTATCTTTTAAAAACTTTAAAGCAACAAATAAGCAATCGGTGTAATAATAAGTAACGTTAATATTGTTCTTTGTACGTAGAGAATAATAAGTTCCGATACTTTTAACGGAATGTCTGTCGATAAAATACAAGGAATGGAAGCTGAGAAGAACAATATAGATGATACCGAAACAACCGCAATGACAAACTTTGTCACAAGTGGTGCACTTACAACTAAAAGAGAAGGTAAAAACATTTCTGCGATACCAACGGATGCCGCTTTAGCGGCTAGTTCTGCTTCTGGTAATTGTAATAGCCATGTAAAAGGATAAAAAATATAACTGATCCAATCAAATATTGGCGTAAATTTCGCTAGGACGATACCAATTAATCCTACTGACATAATGGATGGCAAAATTCCCATCGTCATAATAAATCCATCTTTTAAATTTACTGCAATGTTTTTCATAATACTCGGTGCAGATTTCGATACTTCTAACGCATCTTCCCAAGCGCGTTCTAGCATTTTCTCTTTATAAACAGGCTCTGGGAACCCTTCTTCTTTTACATATGTATCTGGTTTTCTACTAAGTGGTGGGATTCTTACGGTGATAGCAGTTACGATGAATGTTACAACGAGAGTAGTCCAAAAATAAACATTCCATAAATGCATAATGTCTAATGTTTTTGCGATGATGATCATAAATGTTGCGGATACTGTAGAAAAGCCTGTAGCGATAATGGCTGCTTCTTTTGTCGTATACTTTCCTTCTTTATACACGCGATTCGTAATTAATAAAGCAAGCGAATAACTCCCCACAAAGGAAGCGACCGCATCTATTGCTGATCGTCCTGGTGTTTTCCATAATGGTCTCATAATCGGACGACAAAACGTACCAATAAATTCAAGTAATCCGTACCCGACTAATAATGCTAAAAAAGCCGAGCCAATTGGAACGAGTAAACTTACCGATATTACTAGTTTTTCATACAAAAACGGTCCTACATCTGGTGCAAAGAACCAAGCTGGCCCTACTTTCACGCAATATAATACACCAAAAACGACGCCAACTACTTTTAAAGCAGAAAAACAAATGTCTACGAGAGATGCATTCCATTTTTTCGTATAAAACGGATAAATCGCGCCCATTATCATAACGAGTAGTGCATAATAAGGTACGACGCTCGGAACCGAAGTCCGAATCCATGATACGATATGATCAATCATAATGGATGAAGCACCATTTATCGTAACTGGTACGAAAAACGTAAACACCCCAACTAGACTAGCGAGTATAAACCGAAGAATGATCCTCTTCTCACTCCCTGTCTTAATTACATTCCTTTTTATTTCAAGTTCACTCAAAATTCGACACCTCCTATTATCTAAATATTCTGTATAATAATGTTACATTCCTTCTTTCAGTTTCTAATATTTAATCATATGAAAAAACCTATTTTAAAATAGGCTTTTTCTACTATCTTTCATAATCATCCACAATTACTTGAATGACACGATACGATTCTTCTGCCACTATCTTATTACTATTCTTATTCTCATCATATGTAATTAACGCTTTCCAAAGTGCCCATCCTCTTGCTCTATTCCACGTTTCTTCATCTATTTGCAATACTTCTTTAAATACGTTTCTACTACTCTTATCAAAAAATGTCCATGCCATCGCTGCATCACAAGCAGGATCCCCTACTCCTAAAATACCAAAATCAATTACGGCACAAAGCTTTCCATCCTTAACGAGTAAATTTCCTGGTGCAACATCTCCATGAATCCAAACTGATTTACGCTTCCACGTTGACTGAAGTGCTAAATCCCAAAGATGCTTTAATACTATTTCATCAAAAACGTCCTTATTATTTTCAATAGCACCTCTCGCCTCTTCATCATATACAGATATAAGCCCGCCTCGATAAAAATTATGCGCTCCAGCGATCGGCCCATTACTCGCATCAATGGATTGCAATTCTACTAAAAATGATCCTAAGTCCGCCGCAAATTCATTTAAGTCACGGACATTTTGTTTCGTAACTGTTTCTCCTTCTATCCACTTATTAATAGACCAAGGCCATGGATACGATTTAGATGGATTTCCTTTCGCAAGTGGTGTAGAAATCGGTAAAGAAAGCTCCTTACTTAATATAGGTAGCCACTTATTTTCTTTCTCTACTTGCGGTGTATATGCCGCATCACTTGGCAATCTTGCACTCATCTCATCCCCTAGGTGAAATGTTCGATTATCATGCCCACTAAACTTCACAGGCTTCACTTCTAAATGTGCCCATTCAGGAAACTGTTCTTGTACTAATTTTTTAACTAACTCTGTGTTAATTAAATTCATTCACTTACTCCCTTCTCTTTTGAAACTTACTAATTCCATCTGTACTCCCAACATATTCAAAACCATTTTTCTTATAAAAATCATTCAACGTACGATTATGTCCCACACAATCTAGTTTCAAAAACTCTTTGTCACATTGCACATTCTCTTCTACCCACTGTAAAATCCATTCTCCAATTCCATTCCCCTTATACTTGCGTTTCACTGCAAATCTATGAATATATAAAGAATCTGAAACTTCCTCCTTACCAAAAATACGCTCATCCCACTCATTTTGTTTAGGAGATACAGTAACCGTACCGACAATTTCATCTTCTTTCATAACCACATATGTATATTTCTCTCTTATACCTTCTAATATTTCAGTCGTAGCTTCTCCGCCTAACAGATACTGCCATTGATCCACTTCTTTATGTTGTAACCACTCTGCTACTTCTTTTAATAGAGTAATTATGCTATCACTTTCCTCTTCAGTAGCAGTTCGAATTGTATATTCTTTAACTGTGTTTCTCTCCATATTGCTGTTCCCCTTTCAAATTACTACTATACTGACAAACGCGTTCTACCGTCATTTTCGTCTGTAACGTATTCAACGTAAAAACCTTGATTCCGTGCGTTTTCATACATCAATTCAATCTTTTTTTGATCTTTAGCGTAAATTGTGACGTATGTACAATCCGCAACTAGTAAAACTAATTCACACTTACTCTCTTTAAATTCTTCATATGTTTCAATATCTACTACTTCCTCTCCTTTTGAATACGCTTTTAAATCTGCAAAAATAACATAATATATATTGTCTTTAAATAAAGTTTTCAAATCTGATCCTTCCACTATACTTGGTTCTTCTGGAAATAATGCCTCATCCAATCCACCACGTGCTACTAAGTATGACTCCTCACTCCCTACCCACCAATCATATGAAGAAATATCAATCGGCTTTAACACTTTCCAAAATAAATTATCGTATTCATTTGGAACATCTACTGTAATTCCTCTTTTCATTTATTTGCTCCTAGCTTATTTATTTCCGTTTTCATTTCATACATTATATACCAAATTCAATCACTATATTTTATCGATATTTATGTCACTTGTATTTCACCGCGAAAAAAACGTCCCACTACTTATGAAACGGTTTCTTTATGCTTATATTTAAGTTTTTCATGCAATTGTTGCACTGCGCTTTAAAATAATTTCTAATATATTCATCACATCAGACATTCATTCTTAATGCTCACTTCGTCTTCACAAAATAATATAAAAACCACACCGCATGATTTTGTTCATCGGCAGCTATTCTGCGCATTAACTCTTTCAGATGTGCATCCGATGTTTCATCTGAAATTTCCAAGTAAAAATCTACTGTCTTCTGTTCATCTTGTATAGCGAATTCTAATCCTTGTAAGTACGTATTTGGACATTCTTCCGTAATTTGTGGTTTCGGCTGCTGACCCGTTAAATTTGTATAGATTTGTACAAAATGATGGAAATGCTTTATTTCATCGTTACGAATCTCAAGAATTTGATTTCGTTCCGCCGTATTTGGAGCCATATTAGCTAATTTCGCATAGCAATTTATAGCACTAAACTCTCCGTTAATTGCTTTCTCAATATCACGAATCAGCTTATCATTTTGCCTATACCAATCATAATCATTCGAATTATACATCGTATCCCCTCCATTATTCCTCATAACATTTTATGCAATTTTAAATAGCAGGAGCATGTATACAAAAAGGAACTGCAAATCCGAACTTTTTTATTCCCTTTAACCTATAAGTTAATAAAAGATAAAAACGCTTCACTCCTAGTGAAACGCTTTTATCTTTTATGCGTTTAATTCCGTTTTGTGTTCCTTTCCTACACTACGTTTGAAAGCAGTCGCTAAAATAATCATCATACTTACCGCACCAATCCAAACGAGTACAGTAAGAGGTGTACTCCAGCTTAACCCTTTTCCGAAGAAGAATATTTCTCTAAGTCCTTCGATCATAAATCGCATTGGCAACCATGCGTACACCCAGTCTTGGTAAAATGGCGACAACATTTCCGGTGCTAATGATAATAACGGTGCACCGAAGAATAGTAAAAGAGCGAATACACCAATTCCTTTTAGTCCAACTAATGAAAGTACCGCCGATATCATTAAGAAGAAACTAAAGGACGTAATAGATAAAAACAGTGCCGTATCCATGAAATTTGAAATATTTAAACCTACCATCCCATCCGCAATCCATGTAAGACCGAATCCAATGACAAGTGTCGCAACTGCTCCTGTTATGATTTGTTTTAGTTTTAATAGGAAGCTTTCTTTTCTTGTACCTACTGGCATTTTACTTATTGCAATAAATATAATTGCTGCGCTCGCTAAACTTGCAATCCATAACGGCTGGAATAAAGACATTGGCGAGTTACCGTTCGCACTATTTTTGCCGGTTTCATTCACGTTTGTCACTTTCTTTGCAATCGGTGTTACTACATTTGAAACTTGATCTACTGTTACTGTAGCTCCTTTTGCCTTCAATCCTTCTAATAGTTGCGTTCGAACAGTATTGTTCATATTATCAACTACCCCATTTAACATTTGCCCTGCCATAGTTGATGCTGCTGTATT
The DNA here is from genome assembly GCF_054823925.1 of Bacillus sp. F9_6S_D1_P_5. Classification (NCBI taxonomy): domain Bacteria; kingdom Bacillati; phylum Bacillota; class Bacilli; order Caryophanales; family Bacillaceae; genus Bacillus; species Bacillus sp. F9_6S_D1_P_5. Next base: position 5,132 of record NZ_JBTREW010000036.1, read on the forward strand.
CATTCCTTGATTGATGAATATTTCTACCTCTGGCGAAGATGGCTGTAGTGTTCGTAATGATGCTTGTTTTGTGCTAAAGTCTTTCGGAATGACTAATGCTGCGTAATACTCTTGATTATTTAATCCTCTTTGCACAGATTCCTTATCTTTTACTTCTACCCACTTGACCGCAGGTTCTTCCTCTGATTTTGATGTCTTTTTCATATTATCAACAATCGTTTGCCCCATGTTCATTTTTGGTTGATTCGGGATTTCTACTCCTTGGTCCTCATTTACGATTGCGATTGGTAAGTTTTTCGGCTGAGGTTGAACGGTTGGAAATAACGTTAATGAAAAAATAAAAACTACGAGTAGTGCAATAACTGGTGATAACAATAAAAGTTTATTTTTAAACATTTTCTTTTCTCCTCCTTACATTTGATTTACAATAACCAACAACGTGTTGTTTATTTATATTTTGAATTATATGTTCGAGTTGAACCTTATACAATAATCAAAAATCGTGAATGTGTCGGTTATAAGACACATCCTTGAAATGTGTTGGCTAAAATGAAGGAGGGACATACTTTGCGTGATAGTAATTTAGATTTACGTGTTGTTCGTACGAAAACTGCTATACGAAATGCATTGGTAGAATTAATTGAAGAAAAAGGCTTTGACGCCATTACAGTGAAAGATATTACAACGAGAGCGAACATAAATCGTGGTACTTTCTATGCGCACTATCAAGATAAATTTGATTTAATGACGAAATGCCAAGAAGAAATTATGCATGAGTTTTCTAGCATTGCCAAACAGAGATTGCCTGAAGTTATTGCGGATCTTGGGTCCAATCCTTCCCCAACAATGCCGTTTATACTTATCACTTCTATTCTTGAATTTCTAAATGAAAATAGTGATTTTATGAAAGCTGTACTTAGCCCAAAAGGAGATTTATCTTTCCAAACAAAATTGAAAGACTTTATGTGGAAAACAATATTTGAAGATACGAATGGCGCTCTCATTAATAAGAAGAATTTACTTGTCCCAAGCCAATATTTAGCTTCTTATATGGCATCTGCTCATATTGGTGTTATTCAGCAATGGTTAAATAACGGACAAAAAGAAACACCTGAGGAAATCGCTCGCATTTTATCAACAATCGCTGTTCATGGTCCTTTTTATGCGGCTGGCTTAAAGAAATGAATCAGCTATATATTAAAAGATCACCCACTATAATAGCGGATGATCTTTTGTTTCATTACAACACTTCAATATACCCTTCTGTTCCATGTACCCGAATTCGTTGTCCGTCTTTTATTAATTTCGTAGCATTCTCTACTCCAACGACTGCTGGCAATCCGTATTCACGTGCAATTACTGCTCCGTGTGTCATAAGTCCACCAACTTCGGTCACTAACCCTTTTATAGACACAAATAATGGTGTCCAGCCAGGGTCAGTAAAAGCAGTAACTAATATATCTCCTTCTTCTAGATTCGCTTCTTCCATGTTTAAAATAACGCGAGCTCTTCCCTCAATCACTCCTGAAGAAACAGGCAGGCCTACAATCGCATCAGCCGGGAGGTTTTCTCGTTTATATTTACCTGTAATAATTTCTCCATCAGACGTCATTATACGAGGAGGCGTTAGTTTTTCATATAATTTGTAATCTTTTTTTTGTTGATGAATAACCTTGTAATCTAGTTTATTCGTGCGGACTACTTCGTGAAGCTCTTCAAAAGTTAAATAGTATATATCATCGACTTCATGAATGACACCGCTCTGCACAAGTTGCTCAGCTTCTTTCAATAACGCCTGCTTATATATGAAATAACGATTAATCATGCCGTATTTTGGATATTCACGATAGCCGATACAATTACGGATGTTTCGAATCATTCGCTTCGTTTCTTCTACTTTTTGTTTACCATCCGGCAAATGCTGCAATCGATCTACTAACTCTTCTTCTTTTTTCAAAGCCTCTTGCAATCCTTCTTCAAATTTCCGCTTACTCGCACCATGTTCAAAGTCTCTTATATTATATAAAATCATCGGGATAATGGTTATTGGCTTTTCAATCCAGCGTGTTTTCGTAATGTCAATTTCTCCGCTGCATCTCATTCCATATTTATTTAGAAAAGCATCGATTGCACCTCGAGCTTTCTCCCCGCCTTTAAACTGAACTAATTCATTTAAAAAGCTATCATCTTCTACATGTTGTAAATACGTTATAACTTCTGGATATGGCCGAATCACATCAGCAACATCCATTAATGCTAAACCCATTTCAGACGTAATATTATTTTGTACAGATTGAGAAAGCGTGTCTGCTGCATTCTTTTCGCCTAGCCATTGCTCCATCTTTTCATTCATCCATGTTGAAGCATTCATACCTGCCATAATGACCGCTATACTTTGCGGGTTAAATAATACTTTCTTTAATTGCTGAATATCTTCCAAAATAAAATGGAGTACATCCATCCCTGATTTCGTTTGCATGTTTCGTTTTAACTCTTCGATCGATGCTTCACTAGCCTTTATTAAATTCGTAACGATTGACGGATCATTTTCGATTTCTGGTTGCGAATTTGCAGGTGGCACACTTTTACCAGCACTCTTTCCTTTTTCATCATCTGGTAACAATGTAATAAAATCATCTCGCTCGATTATAGTCGTTAATGCATCTCTTACGAGCGGATCCGATTTTCCTAAAGTGTTTATTAAGTAATCTCTGCTAGCAGGTGAAGCTAATTGTTGCGTAGCATCAACAAATAGCCTTCCTCCCGCTTTACGCATAGGAGCACTAGTCGTTAACAGGAAAAAAGATAACCCTAGTGGTTTCATCGCATCGGTCATCATTTGTTGGTGACCAACCGATATATACACATGATTTCCCTCATCATTTACTTCTGGTATTGGATATAAAGTCGTAATGGGGCGACTTTGGACAATATAAAATGTATCATCCACTAAACACCATTCAATATCTTGCGGACAACCAAAATAAACTTCAATCTGTCTTCCGATACTTGCTAGTTGTAAAATTTGTTGTTCAGACAATGTTTGAATTTTTTGCTGAGCCGGATCAATCTGTTTTGTTTCTGTTCCGCCTTCTTGTAAGCCATAGATAGCTAATTTTTTAGTTGCGATCATCTTATCGACGATTTCGCCTTCTTTTACTTTATAATTATCAGCAGAGACCAGTCCTGATACTAATGCCTCACCAAGTCCAAAACTGGCATCAATTGATAGCACCTTTCGGTTAGAAGTAACCGGATCAGCAGTAAATAAAATGCCCGAAGCCTCAGGGAAAACCATTTTTTGAACGACAACACATATAGAAACTTGATTATGTTCAAAATCATTTTGCATACGGTACATAACTGCTCGCTCTGTAAATAAAGAAGCCCAGCACTTCCTTACATGCTGTAAAATCGCTTCTTTTCCAATAATATTTAAATACGTATCTTGTTGACCAGCAAACGAAGCATACGGTAAATCTTCAGCCGTAGCACTAGAACGCACGGCATACGCATGTTCATTTCCAAAACGTGAGAGATAATGAGCTACCGCTTCCACTACATCAGAAGGGATTTCTACTGCCATAATGACTTCTCTAATCTTCTTACTCATTTCACCAATTTGAGCTCGCTCTTCCTTTTTCAACTTCGTTAGCTGCTGCAACAAAGTGCGAAAATCTTCATTTTGCTCGATGGCCTTTTCATATCCTACTGTTGTAACACAAAATCCTTCTGGCACTTGTATCCCTTGAACGCTTGATAACTCCCCTAAATTCAAACCTTTTCCACCAACAAGTGAAAGCTGCGTGTTTTCTATTTCCTGAAAATCGAGAACGAAAGAACTCATGTAACATCTCTCCTTACTTTGCATGTGTTCTTGATTGTAGCAGGAGTCAATACGAATAAACAGTCTATTTCGAACTTGATTTACATGATATAATTAACTTAGGAAGAGATTAAAAAATGCCCCAGTTGCATAATGAAGCAACTGGGGCTTCTTATTTCTACTCAATTTCAAATTATAATTTACTCACAACTCACTTCAATGTATTTCTGTTTTTTCCCTTTTTTATAAAACGTCATTAATTATCACACACAATTCTTACCTCGACAAATAGTATATCACCCAAAATACGCTTTAGTTTAAACTCCTGTGAGCCTTTTCACAGAAGGTTTTATACATACATATATTATTTATAATGAATTAGTTCTCCTATTTTTCAAAAGCATATTCTATGTCATAATAACGCTTTTTAGAATATATATACCTTCTATTTTTCCAAAAAAGGATGATTGTATTGGAAATAAAAAAACTTCAAGGGATTTATGATGATGTTATTAGTTTAGGGGAAGATTGTTATACCGCTATTCATCTAAAAAAATATAGGTTGCGGAAATATTCAGGTCCTCTAGATTGGTTTGAATCACCGAATCTTTCTTCTATCAACACATTATTGAAAAATAATTTTATAGACTTTATGGATTTAAAAAACATGCACGCAATGCCGGAACAAAATATTGTGTTTAGTGATGGCGTGATACAACCTGTTTTTTCTCATATTATAAAAGACACAAAATATAGCGTAACATCTTATCATGATTTCCCTGTTATTCCAAATGAAGATTGGTTCATCACATACCATGATTTTAAACAAAAATTAGATCGAAGAATTGATAACTTTTACGAAAAAATTCATCACTCACAATCCATTTTATTTGTTAGATGGGGTGGAAACTTAACTGAAGCACTAGAATTACAAACCGTTTTATCAAAGATTGTTAAAAATAGTTTTAAGATTCTTTTACTCTATCCAACAGGACTTGAAAATGAAATAAACGAATTAGAATGGGGGCTTGATCATGTTTTCCCTATTCAAGTTTCAAATAATTATCAAAATAAAAGAACTTGGTATATCCTCTTAAAAGATATACACTTAAACTCAAAATAATAGTAGAAACTACGACTTTACAATCAATATTTTTTGTTTGCACTTTATATAAATTGATATGTCTCCACCTTAATTCTAGGAGTACATTATTGTTTTTTACACCCCCCCACTAATTTTTCTCAAATCCTCCAAAATGGATTTTCAAAATTAGGGAACTATAATGTCGTATTGAAATATATTAAGGGGGATAAAAAGTGGACAAGGAAATGAATTATGGAAGTGATTACAAGTTTATTCCAGCAACTTCTATTGAAAGTGGTCATGGCATCGAAGTATTGCCTGATTTATTTTGTTACACGATTCAAATCGTCAACATATGTTTTGTTGGACATCCGTATACCGATGATTTTGTTTTAGTTGATGCTGGAATGCCTAAATGTGCAAATGAAATTATCTCTGTTACTGAGAAGCGATTTGGTACAAATAGCCGTCCAAAAGCAATTATTTTAACTCACGGGCATTTTGATCATGTTGGAGGAATAATCGAACTCATTAAGTATTGGAATGTTCCAGTCTATGCCCATCAAATGGAGATACCGTTCTTGACTGGACAACAAAGCTATCCTGAACCAGATCCAACAGTTGAAGGTGGTATGGTAGCGAAAATGTCTCCCCTGTTCCCTAATGAAGCGATTGATTTAGGAAATAGCGTAAAAGCACTACCTACCGATGGAACTGTTCCCCATATGCCAGAGTTTAGATGGATTCATACACCAGGGCATACTCCTGGGCATATTTCATTATTCCGAGAAAAAGACCGAACTTTAATTACTGGGGACGCTTTTGTTACAGTGAAACAGGAATATCTATATAAAGTATTTACTCAGGAACAGGAAATAAGCGGTCCCCCTCGTTATTTAACAACAGACTGGAAAGCCGCTAAAGAATCAATCATTAAATTAGAAGAATTAAAGCCTCTAGTCGCTATTACCGGACATGGGATACCAATGTCCGGTGAATTGCTATCAACAAGCCTCAAAACACTCGTTCAAGAATTTGATAAAATTGCTGTACCCGATTATGGAAAATATGTAGACAAAAAGATACATTAAACACGAAAAAACTTTAGTTTTTATATTAAAGAATTCAGATATGGTACAAAATCAGCACGTCAAAAGATATTAAGTTTACTATGAAAATACACTGTACTTAAGTAACATCTCTATCCTAAGAATAGAACTATCCTTTTGGAATAAAAATCGAGCTTTCGCACACACTATCTTTAATAAAGTCTGCTTCTTACCCAGGCTTTATTTCTTACCATTAAAGAGCAGTCATAAATAACTGCTCTTTTTAATTTTTTAGTATAAGCTTAAATTTTTGTTCATACTATACTTAACCCATGAAATAGTTATACTCCTTACATTCATGAATGTAATTTCCTCGCTGCAGTTAGCTTTTGCTAGCTGCTTTTTTATTTATAACCTTTAAAACTCATACAAAACTCCATATTTTTAACCATATCCCGAAATTCAATCCTTTTAACTTGGCTTCTAAAAAGGTTTTTATGAAAGTTATTAAAATGTTGTGACAGAAATAAAAAATTAGCGTAGATAGATTAATGACAAGCTGGAATCCGTTATCTCATCTTATATATTTCATAGGCAATGATGTAATTAATTCAATGTTAGAATCTTTAGTATAAACATGGAGATATTTCAATGTTAAATAGACATAACATAAATTTTAAAGATGAAAATAAAATATTGATTTTTATTAAGGTTTCTTTTAAGTACATTTTGACCAAATTTCATTTCAATGTTTTTAGTTTCAAAAAATCCGATACATTCCATGACCTTACTATATTCTTGACTTTCGTTCTCGGTCTGCAACCCCTGGACCATTGCAAACAAAGTATAAAAATAAGAACAATATCAACGAAATCCCCACCATAATACATCAGCACGCCCCCAATTTCAGCTTGTGCAGTGACTACACCAGCAGGCGGATGAGTATATATGTATTTTGATAATATCCCATGACCAGCTGATGCAACTATTAAAATAATTGATCGGTATATATAACTATACCTATGGGATATTGGATCAATATAAATCATTGATGTGGTAAACAGGTATCCTGCAATAAAAACATGGAAATGTATGAACAAATGAAGAAGTATACTTTTGTGCATCATCGAGTATAAGTTAGTCGTATAGAGAATCCATAATCCTCCTAGATTAAGCAAGGTTGCGATCATTGGATGAGTAAGGATTTTTAAAGGCTTACTCTTTAGTACACTTGAAAGACGTCGCGCTGCTTTCACATTGAGCGTTCGTAAAAAAAGAGTCATCGGAGCTGCTAATGCTATAAAAATTGGAGCAAACATCCCAAGGAGCAAATGCACAAGCATATGTATTGTGAAGTCATTATGAGCACGATGAGCTAAAGGTCCAATAACTGCTATTGCTACACAAATAAGCCCTAAAACCCAGAAGACACTTCGATATAACGGCCATCGTTTGTAATGACGATTTGATAATACCGTCGATACAATATAAATTATTAATATAATTAAAATGAATACGAATAACAAAAAATCCAATAAACTCCATATTTCGTGATGAAGATGGTTATTGTTCATCTAAACTTTTCCCTCTTAATAATCTTTCATCGGTTCTTGTCTGAAAAACTAGTAGAATTCCAATTAAGAGCATTACAGCCGCAATTATATTCCATATTACGTCGTAGATAAGAACATTATCTACGTATCGAATCTGATGTATTTTCATTAGTTTATGTTGAATTATACCGTCATATAATTGAAATCCACCACTACCAAGCATTAACCCGCTCCACCATCTTTTCAACCAAAATGCATTTCTACGGCGAAGATCAGCAACCATAAACAAGGAACCAATCGTTGCAAACCAACTAAAAGCATGAAAAAGACCATCTGAAATCAATCCAATATCTGTTGTAGCTTTATCATAGAAATGGTGCCAATGTAGCAGTTGATGAAAAATAGTTTCATCTATAAAAGCTACTAACCCTAGGCCAAACAAGATACCTGACCATAGATTACGGGTCAAATAAACAGAAGAGGTTAAATAGCTTGTATTATCGGTTTTAGTAACCATTAAATCCTACCCTTTCCACTAATGTATATTCTTATTTTTCCCAAAAGAAAAACGTGCTAAACATACTTAGCGCCAAAGGAAACTAATGTTCAGTTAGAAATATCGTATAGATACTTATTCTCTAGCATATTTAATATTTGTTTAAAACTCTCTAAAAAACTTTAAGAAGTTCACCATTCTAAAATAGCGTTAGTATAATTTCTTTAGTATTTTCGAATGAATCTATATTTTTTAATCAATTTATTAACAATGGAAATTACCATTTAGTCTTAACTATTTGATCCTGTATAAATAAACTATAGTTTTTCTCTAAAGGTAATTTCCATATCTTCATTTTAATATTGCATTTGTATTGCCTTTTGCACATTTTGAACATCATTTTTTAATAGTTGCTTTAAATCGTAAGCTGAATAGTAACCACGTTCGTACATAAAGTTAAAAACCTGCGCATGTAATTGTATAGCGCCATTTATTTGGCGGGTTAAAACTTCTCTAAGTCGGGGTGTTGCAGTTTCAGTAATTGCTATTGCATAGTTTCGAACAGATGTCTTTGCTAATCCAAGTAAATCTCCAGCGTAAAATCCAGTGTCATCACGATGCTGCTGCGATTGAAATCCAGGAGCATACGGATAAAACTGTACTAACTCTTGTAGATTGTTTTGAATGGCATTTATAGCTTTAATATATAACGATTGAAATGCTTGATCAGGTACATTTCTAACTGACTTTTTTTATTTGATTAAACCGTTCGCTTGGAATGCTACTAATTCATGTAGATCCAATGTTTCATGCCAAGCTAACTGATTAGGATAAGACATATATGTTCCCCTTTAATATTCATTCATGCTACATTATGCAAAAAAATGTAAAAGGGGCCTATACTACATAAATTCATTTCAACTTAATTTATCATTACTTTCCATTTTCTATGTTAATCACCATAAAATAAACTTAATTCCTCTTCCCTACTTTTTTATATCCTTAATTTTAATTTTCAAAATGACTTCTTCGCCTTTACAATCTATAAATTTAATTTTTTCTTCCTTAAAAATCCCCACCATAATACATCCTTTCTCGTTTCGTTATAAACCATACTAGTTAGAAAATATAAATGTGAACATTGTACCTACATATTTTTTAAAATTTTATAGTTACTTAATTTTATATATGATTAAAAATTAAGTAACTACATTGAAGGGGATTCTCCATTAAATCACTTTATTTTTATAGATTAAAAAATAATTATTTTAGCCGCGTTAGTCACCCATTCCTAAATAATTAATAGGTTATATATTATGACTTAGGAGGGATTAAAAGATGACTATACTTTATGATAAAGAATCTTTACAAAAAAATATTACTAACCTTCCACATTGGCAACAAGAAGCTTTCCGTTCTTTTAAATTAAAAATGACAGATAAAAATAAACCTTTCCCTTGTATCCCAGCTCAACACGGCTTTACAGCCAATCACCTCCGGTACGGATTCATTGGTGATCCTAGAGATACGAATACTAGCGAGGACTTTGCCACATTACTTAAAGAATATACGGAATGTTCTAGAGACACAGGGCAATACGCTTCACTTATTGTTTTTATTCATACACCAATAGATTTAAAGCAAGAAACTACCGTTGAGGATTTTGAGCATATGTATTGGTCTCTACTTAATACAACTAGCCGTTTGGACGAGATGGAATGGCCTATGCACATTCCAAATGATCCTATGGAAAACACTTGGGAATTTTGCTTTCATAATGAATCATATTTTGTTTACTGCGCTACACCCGCCCATGTCAATAGACAGAGTAGAAATTTTTCATGTATGATGCTTGCTTTAACTCCTAGGTGGGTTTTACAGGGAATTATGAATTCTGAGAAACGCAGTAGAAAACTAAAAAACTTAATACGTCAACGTCTAGCCGCTTATGACAAAGCTCCTATTCACCCTTCTCTTAAAGATTATGGTGAAAAAGATAATTATGAATGGCAGCAATATTTTTTACGTGATGATGAAACAATTCCATCCAAATGTCCGTTTTCTCGAATAATAAAATACTTGCATAAAAATAAGTAATCCACTCCACTTTTTATTATTTAGTTGTACAAACTTTAACCACTGAATAGATTTAATATAGATCAAATTTAGTGGGAGGAGCATATCATACGTGGGCATATTTTTAAGCTATGTTTTCTTAGGTTTATCATTATCTGCTCCAATGGGACCTATAAATGCTGCACAACTAGAAAAAGGTATTAGGAGTGGGTTTTTTCATGCTTGGATTCTTGGCATAGGAGCCTTACTTGCAGATGTCATCTACATGGCACTTATTTATTTAGGTGTAATTCATTTTCTCGAAAAAGATATTATAAAACTTTTCTTATGGTCTTTCGGGGCTTTTGTTTTAATCTATACAGGTATCGAAAGTTTAAAAAATGCGAATCAAATTAGCATTAGTAATACGAGAAATGATGATTCAATTATTAAAAGCTTTTTTTCTGGTTTCTTTATGTCCTTATCTAATCCATTAACGATTCTATTTTGGCTTGGAATTTTCGGCTCTATATTAGCAAAAGCCGCTTCTTCCTATAATAAAGAGCAGCTTTTGTTATATAGCTTTGGTACCATTTTAGGTATTTTTATTTGGGATATTACGATGGCAAGTACATCTAGTATATTTCGTAAATTTTTGAATACTCGTATATTGTCTCTTATAACGATAGTATCTGGAATATCACTTATTATTTATGGATTATATTTTGGTTTTCAAACTTACCAAATCATTTTTCAATAACTTCTATTATTTAGTTCTGACATACTATTCCTGTTGTGAAAAGAAAGATACTTCATATAGCTGTATTCCTTTTTCTTGAGACAAAATGAACAATTATAGTAACAATAACAACTATTCCTAAAAACAACAAGCTCACTAAGAAACCAAAACGCGTTGTTTTTTGCAATAGTGTTCCACTAACAGCTAGTGCAATCATAATAAGACCAATAATACTTTTTATCTGCATCCAACCTTTTGGATTCATTAGTCTCCAAAAGGAAAGAAGAATTAAACTCCATGTATATAACAACATTAATCCAGCTGCAGTTGTTACATATTCATATATATTTTTTGGTAGTAATAAAGCACTAAGGATAGAAGCACCAAGCCCAATTATAATAAGAATTAAAGCTGGAAAAGAGATATTTTTCTTGTTTTTTTTCGCAAACATCGCAGGTGCATCACCCTCTTCAGCTAAGTTCATTAATACACTTGTCACTGCAAATAATGAACCAACTAACGTTGAAAAGCCCGCTAAAATTAATACTACATTTAAAATAAATGGCACATACGGCAAATTATAGTCTTGTAACGCTATTACAAAAGGACTTTCTTTCGTATTAAACTGGTTTAATGGTACCATCATAATTGCCAACCCTAAAGAGACTACGTAAATAATCGTTAAAATCATTAACATTACTCTCCCTGATTTTTGTGCATCTTTAGGGTCTTTAAGTCTTATTGTCATTAACCCCATAATTTCAATTCCTCCAAATGCATAAAATGCATAAATTAGAGAGGACCAAGTGCCTTTTAATCCATTTGGGAACCAGTCTTTAAAATTCCGCGGAATTTGCGCTTTATATAAACCACCCTTTATAAATCCTAAAATAACCAAAATAGCAATCACAATGAATCCTATAATAGCCGCGATTTTTATAATAGCCATCCATTTTTCTAAACGTTCGAATATTTTTACCCCTATAAAAATAATTAATATAGCTGCTACTCCATATACAGCAGCAAATATCCATAGTGGTATTTTAGGGAACCAGTAACGTGAAAAGATTCCTAACGCACTTAATTGGCTGCCCATAATAAGCAACTCCGAACACCAATATGTCCATCCGTGACTAAAACCCGCCCAATTTCCAAAAGCTTTTCTTGAATAAATGCGAAACGATCCTTTTTGCGGATCTTCCACAGCCATTTTTGCCAATGCTTCAAATACAATATATGTAGTGAATCCAGTTAAAATCAAAATAAGAATAATTGACGAACCACCTATTTTAATTCCTATACTAGATCCTAAAAAGAAGCCTGTTCCTATCGTACAGCCAATCCCAATAAGTGAGAGTTGCCACCATTTTAAATCTTTTTTTTCTTTCGTTTCGTTGTTAACATCATGACAGGTCATATCACGATTCTCCTTTATTTATGATGAGAATGTCCCTCATGATCGCTTAAATACTTCTCAGCAAGCTTTTCAACAACATCAACGACATCATGAGCCTTTATTTTATGGTTTGCTACTCTTTCACTTCCTACAGAAATCTCAACTGTAAATAACGCTTCATATTTCATTTTTTCTGCCCCTTTCGCATCAAATATAACCTCTTATCTTTTATCCTTTTATTTCACAAAAATTCATTATGTATTTAAAACCTCGAGAGTCTAAAAGTTAAACAAATAAAGTCGAAAAAAATTGTAACGCTACTAAGCCTATTTATTAAAAAAATGTATGAGAAAGGAGAGACGGCATGCCTCTCCTCTATATCCATTTCATATATAAAATTAACGAGTAACGCCACCACCAAGTTGTTGCTCAGCTAATGATACGAGACGTTTTGTAATTTCACCACCAACAGATCCGTTAGCACGAGCTGTTGCGTCTGCTCCAAGTTGCACTCCAAATTCTTGAGCAATTTCATATTTCATTTGATCAAGAGCTTGTTCAGCGCCACGTACTAATAATTGATTGCTGCTTCCACTGTTATTGTTTGACATATTGATTCACCTCCTTCTTTCTTTAATATGTTAAATTACATGTCAAAATATATAGCTAATTAATTGGTAATTACGCCCACGAATTCGAAGGTATAATTAATGCTCTTTAAGCCCAACATAATAGTGTATAGGAGAACGAAATACAATATACGTGCCATGGGATATTATAAATAAGCCTCCATCAGAAAATGAAACGGGTTACGCTATATAAAAGCATAACCCGTTTCTAATGAAATATTTTATTCCATATACGTTTAAACAATGGAGGAAAATGATGAAACATGTTGTTGCTTTATTAATTAAATACACAGCGATAACTGCAGTATTACTTATCGTACTCAGTATCTTTCAAGGCATTTCCATTCCTAGAGTATTACTCATTTCTCTTTTCTTAACAGGAGCTGCCTATTTAATCGGCGATCTCTTCATTTTACCTAAATACGGAAATATGATTGCTACAATGGCAGATTTCGGCTTAAGCTTCTTCGGAATTTGGCTTTTAACATCCTTATTTACTAATTTAGATGCTACTCGTAATATTGGACTTTCTTCATTCTTATCCGCTTTAATTATTGGTGGAATAGAGGTTTTCTTCCACATTTATATGAAGAGGTTAGTACTGCGTAACGACGATGAATTAAGAAATCACAAGCATATTTATCCTGATAAATATGCTATGGAAATGTCAGATGAATATATGGATTCTTCTACAATAAATAAATCCAAAGTTGAGGATACATCTAAAAAATAAAAAAGTGGCCAATGCCACTTTTTTATTTTTGTTTATTAAGCTTGATCAGAGTTTTTCACATGTAATGGAGGTGGAACTACCCACCCTTTTTTCTTACTTAAACGCAGTAACGTTACACCTGCTTGCGCTTTTTTCATATGAAATTGTCCGAATAGCATCCCTACATCTTCTCGAAGACATTTTCCCATCACTTGACTACATGTCACAAGTCCAGCTGCTAATCCTGTAGAAACAGCTGCTGCTATTTCAGCATCATTAATACGCGCTCCTGGAGGAATGTCTTCGATAGATGCAACTGGTCGTTCTGGAGGAGCAGGCGGTAATGCTACGCCATTAACCTTTAAAAGAGTTTTTAACTCTTCGATTTCCGAATTCATATCATTTTCAATTAAGCTTTCTAAAAACTTCTTCAAATCTTCGTCACCTGTGTGATTCATAAATACTTGATGGCTTGCGATTGCACCTTGTGCAGCTAAAAGATAACTCCAAATATCAAATACTTCTCCGTAATGTAACGGTTCATTTTGAGGATTTCCACTTAAAATACCCATTTTTAAATTCCTCCCTTTCGAAAATATCATAATCAATATTGATTTCAATATTGAAATCAAATTTTTAAGTATGCTTTTTCCTGCAAAAGATTTTCTACTATGCATGGAAAACACCTTTCCAACACTACGTGTTTATTGTTTAGGAAAGTAGTTTACAAATTAAATACTCAAAGATTATGAAAGAAAATTATCGATAATCTTTGAGTGAGAATCCATTTACTATAAGGGTTTTTATTTTTATACATATACAAAAGAAATTGATTTACATATTTGCTATATTGTATTTCAATTTACTTAGCGGTTAGCTCTACCACCAAGTTGTTGTTCAGCCATTGCTACTAAACGTTTTGTAATTTCACCACCAACAGATCCGTTTGAACGAGCTGTTGTATCTGCACCAAGTTGTACACCAAACTCTTGTGCAATTTCATATTTCATTTGATCAAGAGCCTGTTCAGCACCTCGAACTAACAATTCATTACGACTTCCACTGTTATTGTTTGCCATATTCTTTCACCTCCGATGTTTTTAATATGCTACGAATCACAGAAAATAATTATCCTTTTTATGGTAATTTATTTATGTATAAATATTGATTTTCTTCTTAAAATAGGGCAAAAGACATAAGAAAGAAGAGTTGCTATAACATACTTTCATAACAACACTATGTATAGATTCCTCTTTACTAAAGATTTCTATTTTGTCAAGAGATACATATAAATTATGAAAAATGATTCTTAAGGAGATATGAGATGAAAGCTGTAACCTATCAAGGACCAAACCAAGTACAAGTTAAACAAGTTGATGATGCAAAGTTAGAGAAAAAAGATGATATTATTGTAAAAATTACTTCAACCGCTATTTGCGGTTCTGATTTACATTTATATCAAGGAAACATGCCTTTACCGCAAGGTTACATTATTGGTCATGAGCCAATGGGCATTGTTGAAGAAGTTGGTCCAGATGTTACTAAAGTAAAAAAAGGAGATCGTGTTGTTATTCCGTTTAACGTTGCTTGTGGACATTGTTTTTATTGCCAGCATGAAATGGAAAGCCAATGTGATAACTCCAATCCTCATTATGATTCTGGTGGATACTTTGGTTATACAGAGAAATTTGGTAACCATCCAGGTGGACAAGCAGAATATTTAAAAGTTCCTTTTGGAAATTTCACTCCATTTGTTATACCAGAATCATGCGAACTTGAAGATGAATCTCTACTTTTTTTATCCGATGTTTTGCCAACAGCCTATTGGAGTGTAATAAACGCAGGTGTTAAGCCAGGTGATACTGTTATCGTCCTAGGTTGTGGCCCTGTTGGATTAATGACACAAAAATTCGCGTGGATGCAAGGTGCTAAGCGCGTAATCGCAGTCGATTACTTAGATTATCGGATACATTATGCAAAAAAGATTAACAATGTTGAGGTATTTGAGTTTACAAAGTTCCCTGATATGGGAGAACATTTAAAGGAAATCACACATGGCGGTGCCGATGTAGTCATTGATTGCGTGGGCATGGATGGAAAAAAATCGCCACTAGAATTTCTGGAACAAAAATTGAAATTACAAGGTGGAACTCTCGGGCCTATTCAAATCGCTACGAAAGCCGTAAGAAAATACGGAACGGTTCAAATGACTGGTGTTTATGGTGGCAATTATAATGCTTTTCCACTCGGAGCATTTTGGGTTAGAAATATTAACCTTAAAATGGGACAAGCACCTGTTATTCATTTTATGCCGGAACTATTTGAAAAAATAACAAACAAAGAATTCGATCCAAAGGAGATTATTACACACAAAATCCCCCTCGAAGAAGCAAGCTACGGTTATCAAATTTTTAATAATCGTGAAGATGATTGTATAAAAGTCATTTTGAAACCTTGAAGATACAATTTATTATTCTTTATGCAAAGATAAGGTTACACTCGTAATCTTATCTTTTTTATTACATGCTAAGTAGTTATTCTCCCACTTTCATCTCACATCAAAAAGAGTTATTTCAAAAAAACTTTGCATTTTAAGATAACGGTTATTGGTAAAAAAATGAATTATAGTATTAAGTAACCAATTAGCGGACACGATAACAATGTTAACTAAATTAAAAAGAGGTGTTCTTCATGTTTTATTATAAAGAGGAAATAATTAATATGATTAAGCCGGATAAACCAGACCCAGCTGCTGCAAAAGTATTACAAGAAATATTAGGCGGGCATTATGGTGAAATGCGTACAATGATGCAATACTTCTTCCAAAGCTCAAATTTTAGAGGTAAAGAGAAGCAATATCGTGATTTACTCCGAGGTGTTTTTTTAGAGGAAATAAGCCATGTAGAACTTGTACAACATACAATTAATCAGCTATTAACTGGATCTGGTGAACCTGCGCCAGGAAATGCTGGTATTGACAAAGCACCGCTTAATGAAGCGGTTAAACATGCAAACCCTCACCACTTTATTGTAGGCGCTCAAAGTTCATTGCCTGTTGATGCAGGTGGTAACCCATGGAATGGGTCTTGGGTATATAATCACGGAAACTTAATTAGCGATTTACTAGATAATGTCGTACTTGAATCTACAGGTGTACTTCAAAAGACTAGAATTTATGAAATGAGTTCTAATCAAACATTTAGAGAAACTCTTGCATTTTTAATTGTACGTGATAATGCACATCAAAATGCTTTCGCAAAAGCTTTAGAGACATTAGGGGTTGAATGGGGAAAACTCTTCCCTGTGCCGAACTATGATATCAATAAATATCCAGAGTGTAGAAAGTATGTAGACATGGGATTCCATAATGCACAATTTAATTTTAGCTTAGATCCAACAAGAATGGGAGAAATATTCCAAGGTGAATCACCAAGTAGAAACAAAGGAACATTAACAGTTACGGAACCGCCAAAAGGTTTTCCTGTACCAGAACTTCCTGAAATGCCAAATGAGCATAGTCCCGGATTAAAAGACATGGATCTTTAAGATCATTATGGCCAACTATTTATTCATGGTTGGTCATAGTTCTTTATAAAGATTCATATAAGCTTGTTGTTAAAATGATAGGATGTTTTAATAAATCCTCTTTATTTAAAAGTGATGTTGATCATATTTCTGCTCCTTTTAATTTTGTTTCTATGAACCATTAGACGCCACTGTATACTCACTTATAACCTCCCTACCTCTATTCACATATAACATCCCTATATTGTAAAAGGAGAGGAGGGGCTTGTCCCCTCTCTTCTTTTAATTTTTCTTTAAAAGAGTTGCTCCTGCAATCCCTGGGTGTGTCATTTCAAATGGATCTAGAATTAACTCTAAATCTTCTTGTGACAATACACCATTTTTCACACAAAGTTCTCGAACGGATTGCCCTGTCGCGATTGCTTCTTTCGCAACGCGAGCTGCTGCTTCATAACCGATATGAGGATTCACGGCTGTAATAATTCCTACACTCTTCTCAACATACTCTTTTAAGCGATCTTCATTCGCTTCAATTCCTTTTAAGCAATTATCTGTAAAGGCACGGAAACCGTTATTCATAATGCTAATTGATTGAAGTAGGTTGAAAACAAGTACTGGTTCCATAACGTTTAATTCTAATTGCCCTGCTTCTGAAGCAAGGCAAATTGTATGGTCGTTACCAATTACTTGGAATGCAATTTGATTAATTACTTCTGGCATAACAGGGTTTACTTTCCCTGGCATAATAGATGAACCTGGTTGACGAGCAGGTAGCATAATTTCCGCTAAGCCAACGCGTGGACCTGATGCCATTAAGCGAAGGTCATTCGCAATTTTAGACATATTCATCATACATACTTTAAGTGCTGCTGATACTTCTGTGTATGCATCCGTATTTTGCGTTGCATCTACTAAGTCTTCTGCACCAACAAGTGGTAGCTCACTAATTGCAGCTAAATGTTTTACAACTGCTTCAATATATTCTGGATCTGCATTTAAGCCTGTACCAACTGCAGTTGCTCCCATATTCACTTCATATAAGTGTTGACGTGATTGCTGAATTCGTTTCATATCACGTTCAAGTACGCGAGAATACGCTTTAAACTCTTGTCCAAGACGGATTGGCACAGCGTCTTGTAAATGTGTACGACCCATTTTAATCACCTGATCGAACTGTTCTGCTTTTAATTCAAACACATCGTGCATATAACCCATCGTTTGTAATAAACCTTCTAATGCGTTTAATGTTGCGATATGAATCGCCGTTGGGAATGCATCGTTTGTTGATTGCGCCATGTTTACATGACTATTTGGACTAATATAATGATAGTCTCCCTTTTCCATTCCTAATAATTCAAGAGCGCGGTTGGCAATGACTTCATTTGCATTCATGTTCATTGAAGTACCTGCTCCTCCTTGAATTGGATCTACGATGAAATGATTGTGCCATTTTCCATCAAGAATTTCTTGAGCAGCTTCTGCGATCGCGCCGCCCTTGTTCAATTCTAATCTTCCTACATCTGTATTCGCAAGCGCTGCAGCTTTTTTTACAATTGCGAACGCTCTAATTAAACTTTCATGAATTTTATACCCTGTAATCGGGAAATTTTCAACAGCGCGTAAAGTCTGAATTCCGTAATATGCTTCAGTAGGTAATTCCTTTCCTCCCAAAAAATCCTTCTCCACTCGCATGTTCTTGTTTGTCATTGACATTTTAAATTCTCCCCCATATTAAATGTAAAACCTAAATAAATCATATGAAGTTATTACCAATCCTTATCAGATTTTATTGTTAAATCGTAGGCTAAAGGCTCTTCAATAATTTTTTTAATCTCTTCTAATTTATTAGTTTTTCCAAGTGCCCACATCAATTTTGCTATGATGGCTTCCGTATTCATATCTCCAGACAATATTACTTGATGTTGCGCCACTTTCCGTCCTACTTCATAGAGAAGTATGTCTTCTCCTTCTTCCAGGCATTGAGTAGTAATCACTACAGCAATCCCCATTTCAGTCAACTCTTGAATTTTCGAAAGCAAGTTCCTTCCTTCAAAAGGTAATCCACCGTTACCAAAACTTTCAATAATAATCCCTTTATACAAACCTTTTAAACAATCAAATATCTCTGGCTTTGTACCTGGATACAATTTCATAAGAAAAACATCCGTACATAAATTAGTATTTATTGAAAGTTCATTATGGGAGGAAGTTGGCTTCCAATGATATTTCACTTCATCTTCATTTACCTCAGCAACATATGGATAATTCACACTTTCAAATGCATCATAACTTTTTGTTCGCATTTTAACTGCTCTCGTCCCAATAATCACCCTACTATCAAAAACAATAAACACACCGCCAATATCCTCACAGGCAAATCTAAGAGCATCAGCTACATTTTTCTTTGCGTCTGTCTTTTTAAAACTAATAGGTACTTGTGAACCTGTTAAAACAACTGGTTTTCTTAATCCTTGAAGCATATAAGATAGCGCGGAAGATGTATAAGCTAACGTATCCGTTCCATGTGTAATCACAAACCCGTCATAGTTATCATAATAATTAAAAACAGCATTAGCTATTTCTTTCCAGTGCTCAGGTTGCATATTGGTACTATCAATATTCATTAAGATTTTGCAATCTATTTCTAAGTTTCGAGACGACTTCGAAAAATAATTCAATAATTCCTCAGCGGACAATCCTGGAACAAGCCCTTCATTCCCCTCCACAGATGCAATTGTCCCACCAGTTGCAAGTAATAAAATTCTCTTCATACACAACCCCTCCATAAAATAAACAAAGATATATCGTTCGCGAAATGCGTATTTATAATTATCATTATAGAACTTAATTTGAATTAATCAAGATTTTGTATTCAATACGCGTACTTTTTTCTATTCTTGATTCTTTTTCTATGTTATAATTAATTTAATAAAATTAGATGGGGTATGAGACGAATGCTGGAACGTTTATCTGAATTAAGAAAAAATCAAAAATGGTCCTTACAAGAGACAGCAGATCGACTTGGGATTGCGAAAAGCACCTATGCCGGGTATGAAAATGGATATAGATTACCTTCATTACAATCTTTATCTAAAATAGCCGATTTATTTGATACGTCTGTAGATTATATATTAGGTCGAATTGAACATTCACATCAAAACAAAGATGTAATTGATATTACAAGACTCCTAAACGATTCAGGTCCAACACTTTTAATAGATGGAGAAGTACTGTCAACAGAAGAGATAATAGATTTTATTGCCTTTGTGAGAAGTAAACGAGAACTACGTTCCAGGAGAATAGAAAATATTGAGCCAACATGTAAAAGTTGATTCAATAAAAAACGAAGACAATGCACTCTTTAAACTTAGAAATACTTAGAGAATTAATTTGTAAACGGTTTATATAATGGATTCTTAGCAGCTGGCCTCATTGGGGTTCTTATACTTGGAAACAATCCCATTGGTTATATGATTCAATTATTTTTCATCATTTGTGTGGTGGTAGCAGCTATTTTCGGAGGTTTCACATCCAATAAATCAATTATCGTGAAACAAGGACTTCCTTCTAATTTAGCGTTACTTGCCCTTTTATCTGTCATATAGAACTAAAGCTTTTCAATAAAGGAACTCACTTTTGAAGAATACGCTATTCTTTCTGTAGATTTATAAGAAAGAATAGCGTTTTTGTATGTCTATTTCTGTATCGAAAGAATTTGAAAGTATAACAGACTTCAAACAAGAATTAGCAAAGTATATAAATTACTATAATCATGAAAGAATCAAGGAAAAATCAAAGGGAATAAACCCAGTATTGTACTAGGCTCATTCCCCAGAGGCTACTTAATAAGCCGACCTTTCTAACTTTCGGGGACACAGTCTAGTTGAAGTGCTACAAGCAACGAATTTACTACTTTAAAGTTAAGTGTTTAACCTTGAAGTACTTAAATTCTTTTTTCCAGATAAAGCTGTACAGGTATAAAACTATTAACAAAGCATCTTAATGCTCATGAGGTGCTTTGTTAATAGTTTCTCTTCTCCCTAATCTCCTGTGAGATCATATTTATTTATTAAAAATTTCTATACCTCACATGATTTATTTATTCTGTAACACCAGATTGGGTTACTTTTACATCAGCTGTTACACGAAAACGTAACTGTTTATAGGATTCTTCCCATTCGTGACTGTTCCATCTTCTTACGTGAGTTCTACCAAGCTTTCTAAGTCCTATAGGATCTGTGCCTTTTTTAATAAATCTCTTTATTAATGCAGATGCTTCTTTTTCTATTTCTTTTTCCATGATTTTTTCTAACTTGTGGATTTCTTTGGGGTTATCAAGATTTTTTGTTTTTGTGAATTCTTGAATTTCACCTTTAACTTGAATATGAGCATTTACAAATGGATGTTCACTATTCCCTTCCATCTTATATTTCGTTCCCGCCTTTATATTCTCTATCGTAGCGTGAGTATTTGAAGAACCAGGTAGTTTGAATTGGTATGTGCCTTGTTTAAAATTATCTGTCAACAATTTAAATACAAATAAATCTTTAGGTTTTACTCTATCGACCATATTATGTTTTTTAAAAAGTACTATTCCATTTAGCTCCAACACGTTCCCCTTTTTAGATATCATCGGCAAATAGGAATCTCTCGCATCATCATCAAGTTGATTTAAAAACATAAAAAAGTTTGTTTTTGGCTGCGTCCCATTGTTCATATTTTGCTCCAGTAAAGAGGATAGATAGGAAGCAATTTCTTTTTCTTTAGAATAGTTGCCTTTTAATAGTGATTCCCCTTTTACATTTGTAATTGCTAAATAAATTGCATTTCCTACACTGGGATTTCGGTTCAAGGTCTCTAAAATTTCCTGCATTCCCTTATCAATTATTTTTTCATTAAATATGATAACACGCAATTGCCCCAATTCTAGGGGTCCAGAAGATTTTTCAGATGCTCTTGCAAGAACTTCTCTACCAGTCTGGCCTGATGCTGAATAGATTTTCGTTTCACCTTCCCCCCCTCCTTTATAAGCTGAAATCGCAAAGGTTCCTTTTAGCTTACCTTCTGCTTCAGTATCATATGCCGCAACTTGAACTAAGTCAATGTCATCCACAATTTTCGTTTTAGCACAACCTATTAAGAAGACAATTACTATAAGGAAAAGTATCCATCGCTTCATGTTTATCTCCTTAACTTTATTTTGGCGGTTTGAATTAGCCATAGTACAGGTAAGTATACATATATATATACAAAGCCAATTTGACCTGTCCAAGTATTTAATAAGTTAATTTTATTACGGTTATTCAAGAAAAATGATAAAACAAAGATGAATACGATGATAACTGGCAAAACATATTTTTGCTTTATTCCCAGTGCCTCTTTTATACCACGACTTACTCCCCATAATGTAAAGGAAACGTTAGGTAATATAAAAAAAGCCCAAACAGAAACAATAATGTATTCAAACCGCTCTATAAAGGGAAATTGTATAATTTTAATCATGCTTAAATATGCCCATATCGCGCTCGCTAGTTGTTTTTCACTAAAAAACGCAAGAGTTAAAATCATAAGGTATGTGTAGACAATAGTCGTTACTAAATTTGCATAGTGCGCATATTTTTGAGACGTTCTTGCCTTTTTAATAAATGGGTAGTACAACAATAACATTTCAAATCCAAAAAAACTAAACATATTTCCTTTCATTCCTTTCATAATTTCTAGGAATGAATGCTGCGCAATTGGAAATAAATTCCGAAAATCTGCATACTGCAAAGGATAAAAAAATGTGAAGATTAGAATGCTTGGGATAACGATTCCAAAGAAGCCGATTCCGGCAACTACCCGAAATCCTCCAGTAACAATGTAATAACATAGACCCAAAAAAGCCCCTGCTATAATCCAAGATGAAATGGAAGGAAACATCCAAACATGTACTACTTCGATATAAGTATGTAGTGTTGTTGCACCTAACAATACAATATAAGATAAAAAAATGAAGTTGAACATTCCACCAATCCATTTTCCAAACACGTTTTGATTGATTGCAATGATATCTCCATTACCCTGATTTAAAATCTGATATATGATCCAAATCATAAGATTAACAGATATTCCAAAAAGTAGCGTACTTATCCACGCATCATTTCCAACTAATTTTGCACTAATCCTTTCAAAACCAAGCATACCAACCCCCATCTGTATAGTAATAATTAAAAAAAATACCATATATGGAGAGACTTGATACTCAATTGGGACCTGTTTCATAATGCTCCTCCCTGTTAATTTCAATCATCAAAATCATTTCGTGATTTGATTTTATTTTTCTCTACCTCTTCTGGATTAAAACGAAAACGCTGTTTAGACCTTGAAAAAATAGGACGTCGGAACATCGCTGAGATTGGCATACGTATAATGCTGTCTTTCCAATCTGTAGGGCGTGTAGGATAAAAAGGGAACAAATAAGGACGTCTTAATGATTCTGTACGTAATAGGCGTGCTAAAAGTAAAGAACTTGTTAAAACAATTCCTAATAAGCCCAACAGGTGTGCAGCTATTATAAAAGGAAAACGAATTACTCGAATTGTATTACCAATTCGATATATTGGTGCTGTAAATGAACTAAGAGCTGAAAGTGCAACAATGATAATAAGTACGTTACTTGTAAGACTTGCCTCTACCGATGCTTGTCCAATAACAATACCCCCTACTATACCGACAGTTAGACCCACTTTAGTTGGTAAACGTGTCCCTGCTTCTCTCAGTAATTCAATCGTTATTTCTAAAAAAAGTGCTTCAATGACTGGAGGAAAAGGTACTTTACTTCTCGATATGATCAACGTTTCAAGAAGTTCTTTTGGAATTAGCTCATAATGATATGTTAAGATCGAAACATATAATGGAGTCGTTAAAACAGAAAAGATAAAAGCAAAAATCCTTAACAGTCGAAAAAATGAGGCCATAATCCAAGGCATGGTATAATCTTCTGTCGTAGAAAAAAAGTCAATTAATGTTGTTGGAAGAGTGATAGCATAAGGCGAGCCATCTACAAAAAGTGCAATTTTCCCTTCTGCCAATACAGCTGCTACACGGTCTGGACGTTCTGTATTCAAAAATTGAGGGAATATAGAATTAGGATTGTCAGCAATTAATTGCATCAAATAAGTACTATCTAAAACATGGTCTGTTGTTATTTGGCTCACCCGTTGTATAATTTCTTGTAGATTTTGATCATTTGCAATTCCCTCAATAAATACAATTGCAACGGTTGTGTTAGAGAGAGAACCTACTTTCAATTCCTTCATTTGTAAATAAGGTGTTGGAAGCTTTCTACGTACTAAATTTAAGTTTACATCCAAATCTTCAACAAATGCGATTTGCGGACCCACAATATTGTATTCAATTTCAGCTTTTGTAATATCCCTTTTTTCTTTCTTTGACACATTTATTAACAAACCATTTAATTTATCTGTATCAAACTGAATAAGTATATAGCCGTTTAAAATATTATCCTGAATATCTTCCATTTGATTTGTTATTTTTGAATTTTCAAAGGGTAAGACAGACTGAATGTCTTGTAACGAATCAAAGCTTTTATCTTTTATATAAGTTAAAACCTCTTCATGAAATATATTTACATCGATTAATGTTCTAAAATATGAAATAACTATAGAGGAATTGTTTGAAGCAATTTCCAATGTTATAAAATCTTTAGATTTTTTTAGTAATTGCATTAAATCCTGCAAAGATTTTATAGAGTGAACAGATATTCTTTCATGCGGTTTCAATTGATAATACCCTTCCTTTCAGAAAGAAACTATGTATAGTTTTCGGCAATTTTCTATTTTAAAAATTAGGAATAGTTATACATAAATGTGTGCATTGGATTAGCCCATAACCTCTTTAGAAATAACTTAACCAAAATTAGTTAAAAAATGTATCAAAAAGCAAATAAGGGCCAGGGGTATAAGTCAAAGTATGATGAGGATTAAATATGAAGGGGTACAGCAACGATTCAAGAATTAACCTGCCACATCTGAAAAATTTCCAATTAAGGAAGGATTTTTATACATTTTCCACGGGCTATCGTGAGAAAATTGATACTACGAGATACAAAAAAACTGCATGTTTGAAACATGCAGTTTTTTCCAGGCTGTGGAGAAAGTCTTCTCCACAGCCTATTTTTGTGTCTGAACCTCTTTTTATGTGTCAACACTGATAAAAAAGAGGAAAAGGAG
>NZ_JBTREW010000037.1:0-26969 GCF_054823925.1 Bacillus sp. F9_6S_D1_P_5
TCTAACCAAAAAGGGATTAGTGGTGGGCTATTTTTCTAAATTCTATGATTTTATATTGTTTTCTTTCACTAAAATCAAAAAAGATTCCGGAGTGTTAGGAACCCCTTCAGGGTTTCCCAACACTCTGAAAAAAAGATGCTAGAAGATAGCATCTTTTTTTCAATTCAACTTACTATGTAGTTATATTTTATTTTAGAAATACTCGTTTTTTTAAATGGATATTAATGTATAAAAAATACATATTCTTTTGTTCCAAGTTAGTACATTTCTACCAAATCGATACGGAATTTTCTGATTTTAAAACCAATATGAAATAAAGGAAAATCCTCTCTTAGAAAAACTATATAAAACAAAGAACATGAAAACAATTATCAATCTATTAATTGAAAATAATAATTAGCAAGAGTTTATCATCTTAATTCCAAGTGTATTCGTTTTGCTTCAAAATAAAGAACTTGAATAAATTTTTTCGTATCAATACGAGCAGGTACTGTTGGCTCATTATTCAATTCTGTCATCTTTCTCCTTACGGTAGTAAAATCAAAAAATCTAGAAGCATAATTTTCGAACTTCGGGTTTAAAAAATCAGTAAGTCCAAGGGAAGCTAAATGGTTTAATGATTGATAAATTGCTCTCCGAATCCGTTGTTTGGAAGCTTCTATGAACCTTTTTAATTCGGCGTCTTCAGCTGAATCCCCAAGTTTTTTTTGAGCTAAATTCATAAAAATCTCTTTTAGTGAGGGAAAACCTTGTTCCAACGTGTTATCTTGTTCATATTTATATAAATAATCTAGCATATCCATTAAATCTTTACTTCCACTTTCACTGGCTATTCCTAATTCAGACAAAAGAAAATGAATGGAATTTTGAAAATGATTAAAAGTATTTAAATGTTTTTCATTACGGTATTTTTCTTGCGCACTTGAATTACTATCCAATTTTAGTACCGTATTAAGCGATTCTTGAATGTTTTTTATCGATTTTTCCAAACGAATTCTTTCAATGACTTTCCGAACAACTGTTAATACTTCAATCCGGTTAATTGGCTTAATAATATAGTATTCAACGCCAAGCGAATAAGCTTCAGCAATTAATTCTTTTGATTCTACTTGAGAGACCATGATGATTTTCCCTTTAAACGAAGGCTTTATTTGACGAATTGTTTTTATTCCATCTTGAATCGGCATTAACAAATCGATAAATAAAATATCTATATTTTTAAGGATTGGCATGTATTGCTCTAAAGATGAACCATCCTCAGCTTCTCCTATAACCTCTCCAAGATCTTCATCCTCGATAATTTGAGCCAACATTGAGCGAACCGCTTTTTCATCATCTACTATATAAAAATACATAGAATCACCCTTTCGAAATTATATGATCAATCCCTAATCTAATTATAAAAATTGATCCTTTTCCTTCGGTTCTGTCCTCAAGCGTAACATCACCTTCTAGTTGTTCGACCATTTCTTTAACATACGATAGTCCGATGCCTGTCGATGGATTGCCTAAATCATCATATTTAGAAGTAAAACCAGGCTCAAAAATTGAATCTTTATATTTTGAAGAAATACCGGGACCATTATCGCCTATTTGAAATTCAACAAAATGGTGGTCTTTATTAATGTCAATTGTGATGGTTCCCATACTTTGGATAGCTTCTACAGCGTTTGTAACGATATTATTTATAATAGATAAGATTGTATAAATATGATAATGAGAATGTACACCATCAATTTTATACACAAATTGGATGTCTTTCTCTAGTAACTGTGCATATTTCGTATTCGCCCGTATAATGATATTTACCAGTTCATGTACAGACATATAATCTGTAAAACTTTCATCAGAAATTAGTTTTGAAAGCCCCGCAAAAATACGTTGATTATCCTTTTTAACATCATGGACCTCACCAGCAATTTGTAATGCCTGTTGCCTTAAATCCTGAAACTGAAAATTCATCTGTTTATGCTCAAAAGAATCTAAGGTTTTATATAAATCATAGGATTTTTTTGTTATATTCTCAGCATCTTGTAATGTTTTTTTTAAATGAACAGCATCTTCATATAAATTAGAGATGAGCATAAGCATATGTTCATTTTGTTTCTTTATGTGTCTCTCTCTTGATTGCGCTTCATACAATTTCATCATATTGAAAAAGCTTAGAACTATAAAACTATGGGAACATGCGATAACAATGATCTCATTTATTGCCTCGGATGTGATCGATGTTTTTAATACGAAATATTGAATCATTAATTCCACACAGTCTGACAATATTTCAATAATGCAACCAATCAACCCAATCATTAGTGGTTGATGATAAAAACGTTTAATTTTTGCTAAATGAAAGAGATACGAATACGTAAAATAAAAGAAAAAACTAGGATAGTGAGTATGAAAAGCGGCTAACCAATCCATATTTCCCTTTATAATGACATCCATTGAGATACGAAATACTACAACGACTATCGCTGTTAAAAAACCCGGTAAAAATGCTGGAACTCGTCGAAACAATAACAAAAAAAAGAAAAATGTTGGTGCACCAAAGCTCATTCTAAATGTTTCATTTAAGGGAAATGACTTTATTTCACCTACTAAGGGTACTGTAAGTATCATTAAAACGAGAATATAAATGTCTTTTTTTACTAAATTACTAAGATTCAAAATAATCACTTCTCACTTTCGCCTAACAGTCAGTATACAAACCTATTTACATTAATACAACACTTACTCTATTTTTTTCAAAACTGATAAATAAGATATAAACGAAAGCATTAGAGATTGTGAGTATTCATTACACTCTTCTACTTTAGAAAGATACTTTATAACTCAAAAATGTTCAGACACCATATAAGGTCTGAACACTTTTGGACTCGCTCTAACATCAAAATATCTGTGCTCCTTTTTAAAATATACTTAAATCCCATTCTTTTGCAATATGTTCTAACAACATACTTCCTGGTAAACTATTCCCATATTCATCAATGGCTGGTCCGTAAATACCAATACCACATCCATCTTGGAACGATAAATCCTTCCTAGATTTTGAGGGAACAAGTGTCATAATTCCGCCGGATACCCCACTTTTAGCTGGTAACCCAATGAAAGCGGCAAATTTGCCAGAAGCATTGTACATTCCACAAGTAAGCATTAAAGCTTTTGTTAACCTAGCTACTTCTTTAGGGAGCACTTGTTCTTTGCGAATAGGATGATATCCATCATGTGCTAGTATAAGTCCTATTAAGGCAATATCTTCTGTATTTATTTCAATCGAACATTGTTTTAGGTAAACCTCTAGTGTCTCCTCCACATCTGATTCTAGAAAACCATTCTCCTTTAAATAGTATGCTAAAGCTCTATTACGATGAGCCGTTTCCCATTCTGATTGAAATACTATTTCATTAATAGCAGGACGCTTCTCTATCATTTTCTCAATTAATACGTATATAGATTCTAATTTTTCTTGCACCGATGTCCCTGGCAAAAGTGAAGATATCGTAATCGCTCCAGCATTAATCATAGGATTAAAAGGTTTTCCTGGTTTATGTATCTCTAAACGAATAATCGAATTGAAGGCATCTCCAGTTGGCTCTACGTCAACTCGTTCTAATACATAAGAAATACCGCGACTTAAACAAGCGGCTATAAAACCGATTACTTTTGATATACTTTGTAATGTGAAAGGTACCTCCCAATCTCCTGACTTTATCATTGTTCCATCTGGCTTTACTATACAAATACCTAACTGCGATACATTTATTTCCCCCAGAGCTGGAATATAACTGGCGCTTCGTCCCTTAGCTGCATACATTCGATAATGAGCTACCCATTGATCTAAGCAAACTTTTTCTTGACTCTCAACTTGAACGCTAGAATCCTCTATCATTTAACAATATTCCCCCGTACTATTAACTTTATATAGAATAATTTTTTCTTTAATATCATCAATACTATTTGCACTAGAACCAAGAAAGATATTCAGACATATTGCAGTCTGAATATCTTTCTTATTACACACTTTTCTTTTTTGAAGTTTTCTCGTAACTATCCCAACATTCAATATTTTCAAGCCCTTTAATGTTTTCTTTATAAAAAATAGGATCTTTACCAGCTTTTTTCTGATTTATATAATCTTGTAACGCCGCAAATGCTACTTTTGAAAGTAAGGTAATAGCAATTAAATTAATAATAACCATAAAGCCCATAAATAAATCCGCTAAATCCCATACAATTTGAATCTTTGCAATGGAACCAAATACAATCATAGCCAACACACTTATTCTGTATATCATTAACCACACTTTACTTGTATGTAAGAAGCGAATATTTGTTTCACCATAATAATAGTTGCCAATTAACGCACCAAATCCAAATAAAAAAACAAAGATAGCAAGACAACCCGATGCCCAAGAACCGATGTGTTCACTTAATGCTGCTTGTGTAAGTGCAATACCATTTAACCCCGGTTGTTTATATGCATCAGAAAGCAAAATAATAAAGGCAGTGCTAGTACAAATGATCAATGTATCCGTTAATACACCAAATGCTTGAATCAGTCCTTGTTTCACCGGATGACTTGTTGTTGCTGTTGCAGCAACGTTTGGTGCACTTCCCATACCAGCTTCATTTGAAAATAAACCACGTTTAACCCCATTCATAAGTGCTGCACCAATTGAACCTCCTGCTATTTGTTTAAAACCAAATGCGTTTTGAACAATAAGAGAAAGAACTTCCGGCATTTTTGATATGTTGGTAACTACAACAAATAATGCAACTCCAATGTATAATACCGCTAAAAATACCACTTTGTATTCAGCCATTTTTGCAATACGTTGTACACCACCAAAGATAATCGCAGCGAAAGCAATGGCCATGATTATCCCGACTGTTAGGCGATCTGTACCAAATGCATTTTGAAAAGCAATTGTAACTGTATTTGATTGTACTGAATTGAATACAAGACCAAAAGTAATTGTGATTAAAATAGAGAATAATACTCCCATCCAACGTTTATTCAACCCTTTTTCCATATAATAGGATGGACCACCGCGGAAGCCAGTTTTATCTTTTACTTTATATATCTGTGCTAATGTGCTTTCAACAAAACTGGATGCCGAGCTAATAATAGAAATAATCCACATCCAAAATACAGCTCCAGGTCCCCCTAATGCAATCGCAATCGCAATTCCTGTAATATTCCCTGTTCCAACGCGAGCTGCCATACCAATACAAAACGCTTGAAAAGGAGAGATTTGATCTTTAGAACCACTTTTTCCCTCCATTAATACACGGACCATCTCTTTTAACATTCGAAACTGTACAAAATTCAATTTAAATGTAAAATAAATTCCGCAAATAACAAGCATAATAATTAACAATTTAGACCATAAAAAATCATTCGTTGACCCGACTAAATCTACAAAAAATCTTTCCATATTATCACTCCATACCAAAAATTTATCTATCATAATCTATATAAAATCACCTATATTCCCTGGCATAAATACCTCATTCATATTCAAATACAACAAGGATAAAAATTTTCTATATGAATAGGATTGGCCTGTTTAAGCAAACATCACAACATGTAACTGTAAAACTGAATTTTTGAAGAACTTAACGTTTATACATACGGTGCTCTATCCCCTTCTGTAAAACTAATATTCTTATCCACTAATATTGTTGTACTATTATGTTTGTTTCGTTTACCGGTGATTTACATTTAAATCATAATAATCAATAGTGATTAACTGGTTTTTGTTAATTTTCCCCAGAACATGGAAATATCTCCTTTCTCACTACTAATCTCAAAAATAGGCTAGGTAAAAAATTCATAGAAAAACTATGAAGCGCTTTCAATCTTCAACTAAGAGAAGCTTATTTTTAATTTATAATCAAAAGTACAGAATGTTACGAAAAAGTACAGATTTTTATAAAAACCAAAAAATATTTTAAGGTTTTTTCATCTAAAAAACAGTGAGGTTTTGTGAATTTTATACAGTATCCAAACATCACGGATTCCGTTCTACCTAACTTTTGACAAGTCTCTATTTTCTTCATAAAAACATGCATACTTTTTCTCTTTTAGAACTTCATATAAAGTATTTGAAATCAAGAATCGATAGGTTATTATAAGAATATTTTAAAAACAAAACATTTAATTTATTTATGGTATCATACAAAAAACATTTGTTTTCTCAATTAATCCCCTAGTGAGATTTGTTGAATATCTATTATTAAATGTATATTTCCTTTGCGTTTCATTTTACTAACATAGATTACAGGTGGTGTATTGTGAAAGAAATAGTATTCGTTCAAAATAAAAAAAGACTCCTTATGAAATTCGGATTTTTAAAAAAGGATATAGTACTTACCATTTCACTGATACTAGCAATTGTAAGCTGCTTCATATATTCGCCAAAGATCGAATATATTAACTTTGAAGTGTTAATTAGCTTATTTAATCTAATGGTGGCCATTAAGGCCTTTGAACAGCTAAAGATATTAGACAAACTTGCCGTTGCCATTTTAAATAAATGCAATAACAGCAGGTCAATATCCATTATTCTAATTTTGTTATGCTTTATTTGCTCCATGTTTGTAACAAATGATGTCGCTCTCCTCACTTTTGTACCAATAACACTTGTCATTAGTAAAAAAACACAAATGAACATGATGGATACAATCATCCTGCAGACAATTGCGGCAAACATCGGCAGTAGCTTGATGCCTATGGGAAACCCACAAAATTTATACTTATATTCTTACTATGGAATCAAGCTCATCCCATTTTTAGGTTCAATCCTGCTTTTAGCTGTACTTGGAATCAGTTTGTTATTTATATTTACTCAAAAACTTCAAAAAACAGATTTAAAAATAGAACTACCTGTTATTACCGTGAAGAATCGAAAAAAAGCTACCATCTGGATTTTGATACTTATCACTATCATTGCATCTATTTTTGGTGTCATTAATTATTACATTGCGCTAATAGTTACATTGATGGCAGCATTTACGTTAGATAGAAACTTACTATTTAAGATCGATTACTTTCTTCTAATAACCTTTGTCTGTTTTTTTATTTTTATCGGAAACATTTCCCATTCCGATGCACTGGAGACATTTGCTCGCGCTAATTTAAGAGGAGATACTTCAGTCTTCTTTAGTTCCATATTTTTGAGTCAATTGATTAGTAATTTTCCTACTTCAATTCTTCTATCAAACTTTACTTCTGATTGGAAAGCTTTATTACTAGGAGTAAATATTGGAGGGCTTGGAACAATTATCGCATCTTTAGCCAGTGTAATTTCCTATAAACTATTCACTCAAGCCAATAGTAAAGAGAGTAAGGCGTATTTAATTAAATTTAGCATTTACAACTTTGCATTTTTAATCATACTTACATGTATACAATACTTTATCTTTAAATTTCTAAAAATTTTTTAAAAAATTGATTACTTTAGAAAAACCCAAATTTCTCAGCATTAAATTGAGAAATTTGGGTTTTAATATAGGTATGCTTAAAGAGATACAACAAAGTTACCATCAATTTAATATTTTGAGATGTTCCCAAAGCGAAAACCTTGTAGCTTTTACGTTATTTATTAGATTTCAGTTCATTTTTTATTATGTAATTGATAAATTTATTAAGTTAATGGCTTTGAAATCGTATCAAATGCCCATCAACCTAACAAAATAAAAAGTTTTAATTTCTAAAGTTAATGAATTAAAAACCACTCAATTTTTTTTTAGCTTTAAAAGAAAATACATTTTCTTATTAAAATGCACTCAGTTATATAATAAATGACTGAATTTATAGAGTAATAACTTTCAATTAATAATAAAAATATAGCTTATTACAATGTTATTTCATTTTTGAAGTCCTCTTCACAAAATCCTTAATGTCCCTCAATTTTTTTCCGCTAATGTTATCTTTGATCGTTGAATCTATGTCATTTTCAATATAAAAAGTTTTATTCTTAACCTTTGTTTCAAATTTATATTTATTTTTATCCCAATTTATTAGATTGCTCTTTAAGTGTGCAATATTTCTTAAATCAAATTCAATCATAAAAGGTTCTAAAGCTGGATAAAAATGTCCAAGTTTATTATTTTCTTTTAAAAAAACTATATATGTCTCCTCGGATTTTGGTTTTATATACAATGGATCTTTATTTTCTACTTTTTTAGTAAACACTTTCGTAGCACCTTTCAGAATGATTCCATTTTTATCAATGATTTCATTACTTTCCTCTAATACGAGATTTTCTGAATATCTATGATTTATTAAGATTTCATTCTTTACATAGTCCCCTTTTAAGATTTCTTTGACATGAAAACTAAACAAATGGCCTTCAACATCTTCACTTTGAATCTCATGTGATGAACTGTTTGCCATATTCCATTTAGAGTATAAGCCGTCATATTCACCTAGTACAATTACGTCTGCTTCTTTAACCATTTCGCTTAAATGATTTGTAGTTTTGAATGTCTTATTTAATACTATAGTTTCAGAATTCGATGACACGCTAGACACTCCTGCCACATCTATACTGGACCAAATTGTTTTACCAATAATAATTAAAAAAGTAAATATGAATAAACATAGACACCATTTCATTGCTTTATATTTATACATTATAATAAAGTCTCCCTAAATTATATTTTCTCAATACAAAATATTCTAAATGTTAGTTAAATATTAATCCAAAAGAAGAGAATGGTGCTATAATTCTCTTGTTAAAAATAATCTTTGGAGGGATAATATGAATTTTAAAAAAGGGATTACTGCATTTTTATTAGGTACTGTGTTTGTTTTTTCAAGCGTTGGCGTTTCAGAGGCTTATGTAAAAGAAGGATGGAAGCTGCCTTCAAAATCAGCTACATATAAATGGGGAGACAGATTAGACGATGGCTCAAGTATCATCAAATCCGGTTGGCAAGCTGCCGATTCAGCGTGGTACACTGCTTCTCGTATTAATTTTACAGTTTCCTCTTCTTCTGTGAACACATTAAACTCTTGGTTTGAAAGTTCCTCTACTTATTATGGAAGAATGAAGACATCTTATAATACATCCACTAAAAAAGTAACGAAATTTGCTGGTGATATTAACGCAGGTAATACAAATATTACAAAATCAAATGTTGCTAAAAGTACAGGAGTCCATGAGTTTGGTCATGCAATAGGAATAGGTCACAACAGTGGTACTTCAATTATGAATAGCAATCGTAATCGTACTACTATGCATGTCCCTCAAACTGACGATAAAAATGGTGTAAATGCAATCTATTAACAGAAAAAGGAGATGATTTCTTAATGTTAAGTAAAAAAGCAAAAACTATGGTAATTGCAATACCTTTGGCTACAGTAATTGGTTTGGGAGGATATTCAGCATTTAATAGTCACTTCTCCCCTGTTGCTGAAGAAGATAAGAATACCGAAACTGTTATTCTCAGTAAAGATTTCCCTGCTACAAGTGATTTAAATCAAATGATTAATGAAGCAGATCTAGTTGTAATCGGTGAATATGAAGGTCTTGACTCTAAGTGGAATATGGCACGTAATCCAAGTAATCCATCGGAAGAGGACAAAGAAAATTACGTTGAAGGACATCTATATAATTTCAACATTTCCGAAACAATTAAAGGTGTGAATGAAAATAAACAAATAAAAATCAATCATCGTTTCGCTGAAACTGTAAAACTTGAAGATTCTAATGCAGTTGTTGCACCAGATGGCACAGTTACAAAAAAGGCTACTAAGATAACTACTAAAGAGGTGCAAAATAAGGATCCTTTATATATCGAACCTATGGTTAATAAAAAATATATGATGTTTTTAAAGAAGGATCAATTATTTGGTAACTACTACGGAGCAATTGAACCATTCGCAATTACCTTTGATGAAAATAACAAAGCAGACCTTCAGACAAACATAGAAACTATTAATGAAAGTAAAATGTCTTCCAAAGCACAACTTGCAGGAAAAACAATTGTATTAAAAAATGAAATACATGAAACTATTACTGACAATATTAGCGGTAAGACTCTTGATGAATTAAAAGAACAAGTAAAACAAAAAAACAAGTAATAATTATAACTTATATTGATTTTCCCTATTTTATAAGATAATTAAAATTAATTTATAACTGTTATTACAGATTAAAGAAAAATCATTTTTTTCACCCAAAAGCAACTGCCTATCAATTTTTTTAGTAGGCAGTTGTTCAATTATTAAAATAAAGTACCATACTGTTTAATTAAATACTATTTCCAAAACAAAAAAGTAAAGGTTTTCAATTCACTTCAGCTTTCTTGTCTCTAATTCATATATTCTTCTAAATTTGTTTTTTTGTATATTCCCAAAAAAAATTCCTATATAGCACATGTACCAAGATTCATCCCCATAACTAGTTACATTCTCCTTTTTCTATTGTTAATAGCTTCATAATAAAAGCTGTTAAACGGAAAAAGTGCGAAGTCTTAAATTAGACTTCGCACTCTATATAAATTTACAATTAGTGACAATACCCATACAAATACAATAGTATAACTCATTATATGTGTTGCTCTTTTAATCGGCCAATGTATAAACCTTAGCTATCTCTCATGATTAGTTTGATTGTTTCTAGATACTTAATCCCCTCTATACTAATTTCAATCAGTAATCTATTCCGATTGAAATTACAAATAACAAAATTTATCCGCTTTTCCTTTTTGCCTACTTTCTAAATTCAGCAAGTAAAATACTTTTAAAAGGATCAGGATTACTAAGGTTAAAGCTGTTTAAATTGACGGCCACTGTATGCTTGCCTCCAAGTGTTCCACCAACAAAAGTGGAAAACCCTAGAACGCCACCTCTGTGTCCCCATACCGAGACACCGTTCGGAAGCTTAGTTTCAAAGATTCCAAGGCCATATCCGGTTCCTTCTCTTTCTGTAGGCACTGTAGTAAGCATTTGTTTTAGTTGCTGTTCCTTCAGTAATTTGCCACTGAGTAAGTAAGAGAAGAATTTGTTTAAGTCGTCAGCAGTAGAAATCATATCTCCATCCGAGCTACCTGGGTTAATATAAGTAACATCTTTTAGCTCACTTGCTCCGTCTAGTTGGAAATAGCCACGGGCATGCTTGGTGCCTGGAATCACGCTTGAATTGCCAGGTAGGAATGTATTTGACAAATCAAGCGGTTCAATAATCCGCTTTTCAACCTCTTCCGCATAGCTATTTCCAGTTACTTTTTCAATAAGAATTCCCAGTACTACGTATCCTGTGTTTGAATAAGACCAATCCTTTCCTGGAGCAAAGTCTGGAGGAAGTGAAATTCCCATCTTTACGAATTCTTCAGCCGTATACGATTTTTTTGTATCCATAATATCAAAGTCTTTTGAATTTATATAGTCAGCAATACCACTTGTATGATTCAAAATTTGCCGAATCGTAATTTGGTTGCCATCATATCCGTTTCCTTGAATGACACCAGGCAACCATTTTTCAATGGAATCGTCTAGATTCAAACGGTTCTCCCCAGATAATTGAAGTAGAACTGTTGCAATGAACGTTTTCGTCACACTGCCAATGCGAAAGCGAAAATCTGCTTTCATTGGTTTCTTTGTTCTTAGATCCGCTATCCCAGCGGCATAACTCCAAGTTTTACTACCCTTAGAAATTTTAGCGAGTATTCCCGGATATCCAAGTTGCAGTGCATCCTGCATTGCTTTCTTAACGGAAGTACGATCGTATTGAGTATTAGTTTGTAAAGAACTAGATATATTTTTGATGGGTTCTGCTTTTACAATTGAGGTTGGTGTTATGTATAACAGGGAACTTCCAGCTATTAAAAGTGCTAGACTTGCACATGTAATTTTACTGCGTGTTTTCATAAAGAATTCCTCTCTTCTATTAAAATTGTATAGATAGTAGATAGCTGTGTCATATGCGAACCACACAGCTATCCATTCTCCCAATGATGAAAAAGCAACAATGCATTTGGAATCATTGTACTCATTATTTTCACAAAACACTCTTGTTACTGATTGTTTTATATGTAGGCCGTACTTGTTCCCCCCCTTCACGCCTCCTTATATTTTTATCCTACACATTGAAAATCTCTTTTTCCTTACCTATCCCTTACAAATTCCTTACATTCGAAATCGCTTCTAAAATAATAGGATTGAAGGAGCATCTATGCCCGAAAGCGCAAAAAAACACCGATGTTTGTCGCTTCGGTGTTTTTTGCGCTTTAAATATTAAAGATTCATTTTACTCTTAACAGGTTAAATTTCCATTTTTTCTAATATGATTATTCTCCTTGTTCTATTAACACAAATTTCATAGTGTTATATGAAACACTTCTCACGTTTTCATTTAGGCACATTATTCTAATTTTATTGATGCAGTTGAGATGGACTCAATTTTTGAATTTGAACAAGTATATCAAATGATTTACCTAATGATATATCAACAGTTTTTGGTATATCAGGTCCTTCCGTAGTTATCCCAGCGAAAATTGGATGTTGTTCGTTTAACCAAGTTTTTGTCACTCCGTTTGCCTTACGTAAATCAATAAAAAATTGATCTTTTTTAACTTGTCCAAAGATGTAGTTATAACTGTTTGGATCATCTGATTTTAATGTTCCATATGGGCCAAATTCACCGTTGCTATTATAGACATTATATTGTCCTTCATAAACTGATGTTCCAATAGACACATACCCTTTCCCATAATATTCTGCTAAATGCTGCCCAGCTACTTTAGGGTATATAAAAGGAATCATATTTGTTTTCGAAACGTGTCCATTATGTCCCCATACAATAGTTTTTCCTAAATGTTCCTCAGTCCACTTCGCATTTTCATACATTGCAATATCATGTTTCAAATAAAAGTCCGATGGTTTATCAGGATATGACGCTAACATTGTAGTAAATTGTTCAATAATACGAGCATTTTGCTTTATCCATGCGAATTCTGTCGATTTTCCATTTAAATAACTTTTATTTTTTTCTAATAAAGCAATGATTTGTTTAGCGTCTGAAATATACTTTTCCTTTTCTTCTTTCGTAAGACTGCCAAAGGTATCCATATCCTTCGTTACAGGAATAAGACCTTCTATCTTCTCTTCTACTCTAGGCACAAGATCTGAATTATTTCTCTTTACATATTCTATTATATTATTATAAACATTCTCATTTACTGATTGAATATCCATCCCGATGACACGCACTTTAGATTTATGTTTTGGATTAGCATTATATTGCCGAATCCAATCAAGTAAATCCAACATTTCTTTCGTTTTAAATGTAGGTGATAGATGTTGGCTTGGGTTTCCCTTACCAGTAAGAACATATCTATCAAGTTCCAAAGCTCTGTCCCATCCCTCTTCTAAAACTAAATTAGTAAAGCCCTTTTCAGATACTAAATAATTAACAATACGGTGTTTCATCGTAAAAACTTCATGAGCCCCATGCGTAGCTTCACCTAAACCTACGATTGAAGCTGAACCTATCATACTCTTAAGTGGTTTTAAATCATTAAGAGATGCAGTTGGATTCGTTGTTTTTAAAAGCTTTGCATGTGCTTCTAACCATTCCACTATTTGATTTGTATTGTATGGAGCTGTAACAGAAACTTCTGTTTTCGAATCTGCATAAGTACTTCCTACAAAATTAGTGAATGTTATAGCAGAAGCAACAATTGCAATAATCATTTTCTTTTTCATAAAAACCTCCTGAAATACATCTTTATTAATTTTCAACATAATATAAGGACTTCCGTTAAAACCATTAACTCCCTTATTACTGTTAAGATACATTTATTCTAGTTCCTAAAACTCACTTATTTCTTAATAGGATCTTAAGAAATCCTTAATTCACTCATACGAATATAAAACTACATGAGCTTCAATCCATTGTAGTGTAGTTAATATTGGGCTAATAGGAAGTTCCAAATTTTGTTTTTTTGCAATGTATTCTCTTTATCATAAGGTTTGTTTAGGGCTGATTTTTTGTTTACTTCATTTTTTTCGGCACTCTGCATCTAGACGGTATACCCATTGGCCACAGTAAGACTTTATTCCAAATCCACAAAAAATAGATTACCTGCACACTAAAAAGTATAGTGTACAGGTAATCTATTTGTTTTTGAGATTAATAAAAAACTAATTTATTTTTTGAATTCTTCCATCAATAATAGACTGAATTGGTTCTTTTGATTTTTTTATATAATCTACTAATGCTTCAAAATCAGTTGGTCCTGTTTCAGCATCTTTACCGTTTTTAAAGGATACAAATCCATCTCCACCTGAAGCTAGAAATGCGTTCGCAACAACGCTGTAAGTTTTAGAAGGAATAATTTCTTCTCCATTGGTTAAGCGAATACTCGTTACTTTTTCTCCATTAGGTTTGTTCGCATCCCAATTGTATTGGATCCCTGAAATTTGAAGCATTCTTGTTATGTCTTTTTGCCATTGTTGATTTAAAATATCACGAATGTCCTGGCCTGTTAAATTTACTTTTACTAATTGATTTCCGAATGGTTGAATACCATATATCTCGCCCCATGTAATATCACCAGCATCTAAGTCATTACGAATACCACCAGGATTCATAAGTGCAATTTCGGATTGCATTGTTGCACGCTGGGCATCAGCAACTAAATTTCCGAGAGTAGATTCACCAGCCGTATTGAGTTTACGATCTAGTGGAGCAATAGACTTACCTACAACTTCATTGACAAGAGGTGCGATTTTCGCTTGATATTTTTCCATCTTCTTCTTTATTTTTTTATCAGGCTCCATGCCTTCATGGTAAGTTGTAACAATTTCTGCTTTTTTCTCAACAATATCTTGTGTTTTACGATCAATCTTTACATCAACATCAGCAAAAGCCATACCATAAGAATTTGCTTGTACGACAAGTTTATTATTAACAGTTCCATTTACATAAGTGTGGCTATGCCCACCAAAAATAACATCGACTTCTGGATCAGTCTCATTTGCTAATCGGACGATATCACCATTTGTTACGCCGTTCCCATCTGTTGTACCTCCGTTATGTGCAAGAACAACGATAGATTTAACGCCTAGTTTTTTTAATTGCTTTACGGATTTGTTAATAGCTTCAACTTCATCTGTAATTTCTACATTGTTTAGCATAGTAGGCATAACAAGGTTAGGAACATCCGTTGTTACGACTCCTATAAATCCAACAGGAACTCCTTGTACCTTTTTTATAGTGAATGGTGGTAAAAATAAACGACCGGTGGATTTATTATAGAAATTTGCAGCAACATACGGGAATTTTGCTCCTTTAAAATTCCCCGTTTTCTCATGGTACCCACCATAAATAAGGCGGTTCATTTCCGCAATACCTTCATCAAATTCATGATTTCCTATAGTTCCAACATCGAATTTCAAATCATTTAAAAATTCGATCGTAGGTTCGTCTTGTAATAATGCTGAAACAGGAGTACTTGCTCCAACAACATCGCCAGCATGTACCTTTAATGTATTCGGATTTTGTTTTTCACGATCACGTAAATAAGCTCCTAAGTACTCAATTCCCCCTGCATCTTTATTATTAATTTTTTTTACAGTGTCTAGTTGCCCATGAAAATCGTTAATACCGAGCATTTGCACATCTATGTAGCGGTTTGGTCCTGTACTTGCTTGGGCTGAAGGCGCAGCAAATACACTAGTAAAAGTAACTGTACTTATTGCTAAAGCAACTGGAATAATTTTTTTCAACATAAAATTTCTCTCCCCTAATTAAAATCTGACATAATACGATGTTATTTTAATATATTAAGAGAATTATTTCTATAAAAATTCAACTAATTATAAAAATTAATAAAATTTTATTGTTTTCTGACAAAAAAACTCAAAAATGTGAAGGTGTAAAACGACAATTTTAAATAGAACTTTGTTAACGTACCGAAAAAAACAGTTTTTAACTTAGTAATTATTTAGCGTACGAAATGAGCCTTGTTTCAAAACTAGCAAGTGATAAAAAAGTAGGCATGCTAAAGAAGCCTATTAAAACGCGATTTTTTCGCTAGGCAGCTTGTCTATGCTTCACCGTCGTTTTATACACAATCCCTAGAATATCAAAGACGGTCATCTTCTTATATCTATGACATTTACGACCGTTCTTTTTGAGCAGTTGATAAAGGCGATGCAGAATTTTTAAAATTTCTTCTGTGCCAACGGATATCGCTTGAAACAGTAACGGAAAGTAATCTTTAATCATATAAATCGCTTTGTATTCACTCAGCTCCTGCTTTTCTTTTCAAGCAGAAACTGTCGCATTTGAAACATCGTAGAAGAACAGAGGAGAATGCCGATGAGTTGTCCATATAAATGGCACTCTAGGCGTTCTCTTTTTATATTTTTACATTCATCAATTTCAAAGAATGACTTCCACGTTTTAAACAAAATTTCAATCTGCCAACGAAGTGAATATAATGAATGCACGTAGTTCGTCGGTACTTCTTCTAGCGACGTGTTCGTGATATATACATTCATGCCCATTAAACGTTTACTTTTATCCTTCATGACAATGCCTTTCTTCTTTTCACGTATCACTTGGTTTTTCAGACGTGTTTGCGTTTGATCATCGGTTAAACGATGGATAATGACACGTGCTGGAAGCTTCTGATTTTGGCCAATGTATGCCTCGGAAATTTCCATCGTTTCACCAGGGATTAGACCAGACATCATTTGTGTCATATCAAGCTGGATGTATTCTGTTTGCTTTTTTAACGTACCATTGTTGAAGTATTCTGGTTCAGGGTTCTTGATATAAATGCGTGTATTCAACTTCAACCGCGAGATATAGTAAGCCTCTTTATCATGAATGGTTTGTAAGTCTCCTAAATCGAAGTAACCAAGATCACGTAAACACAAATCGCCCGCCTCTACGGTTTCAAGGCAGATGGTACCGTATGTTTTATCATTATTTTTTCCTGGTCCAAGCTGCACGTTAAGAAATTGACCACTAAGTAAATCATATTCCAATTGGATTTTCACGCCTGCCGTATTACTACTCCCACCTGAACCTTGATAGTCAGTGGCGAAATGGTCAGGCAGTTGAAACACTGTTGCATCTAAAATACGGATACGATTGAAAGTAGAGATCACGTGTGCAGAAAGTGAGTGATTTGAACAGAGTTTTTGTGTGAGAAGAGAAGTAAAGACTTCTCGAAGAAATGCGACAGCTGCTGGATTAAAGCGTTGATTCAGTCCTTATGGACTCATGAGTGTAGCTGTATTTGCAAAAAGCTGACTACATAATCGAGTAAGAGAATCGCTTGCTACGTGTTGACTAATCCAAATACATAAAGCGGCCAAATCTCGTGCGCCATACTTACTTTTACGTTTTACGAAACCCGTCTCCTGTGCGAGCTGTTGAAGGATACTTGGAGATAGATATCGCTGTAGTTCTTCAGCGAATAAATGAGACTCATCTTGAATCGATAGAGTCATACAAAACGCCATCCTTTCTGTATTTTTCTACAAAAAGAATAGCGTTTTTTTGATTATATGGATACAAATTTATCTTAGCTTGATAGCAATGTGGTGGGACCCCATTTAAGGGGGAATTTTATTTTATTAGCTTGATAGCGATGTGGCGAAACCCCTTCCTGTTCCAGATAAAAAGAAAATCGTTCTACTATATTCACATCCTCACTCCTTTCTATAAATTGTGTTGCATAAGTAATCACTGAGTTTATCCTAAATTGTGTTGCGTTAGAATCATAGATTCATAGTTATTATAGCGCCCAATACAACACAATTAATATTGTGGTGTATTAGGTACTAGTTGCATTTTAAAGATTTCATTAATATAAGATATGATGTAGATTTTAATTATTTAATGGAGGAGAAGTTATGGAACGAATCGATGTATACAAAAAAACATGAAAATGGGTAGTAATGCTACTTGGTTGTAAATCACTTCATGATAGATATTTAAAAACAAAGATGGATAATATAGTTTCTTTGAAAGTCCCTATTCTAAACAATTAGGCAGACTAAAAATTTTAGTCTGCCTAATTGTTTTTAAATGGATAATTTATATGTTTATTTATTATATCTTTGAAGAAATGCCGTAACCTTCTCTTTTGCAAACTGAGTACTCAAACTACCTGGGTTTATATCGAATCCATGGTCGACGTCTGGAAGAAGGTAGAATTCATGAGCTACATTTTTTACAGTCAGTTCTTTGTCTAACATTTCACCTTGTTCTACTGGAACTATACGGTCACCTGTTCCTAATAATGTAATGGTCGGTGGT
Organism: Bacillus sp. F9_6S_D1_P_5; assembly: GCF_054823925.1. Classification (NCBI taxonomy): domain Bacteria; kingdom Bacillati; phylum Bacillota; class Bacilli; order Caryophanales; family Bacillaceae; genus Bacillus; species Bacillus sp. F9_6S_D1_P_5. The sequence goes on from NZ_JBTREW010000037.1 coordinate 18,291, forward strand.
GTGTTGTCTTGAATATAATTGATCGGTGAAAGTAATTTATATCGTTCGGGAAATTGTGAAACAGTGCCTCCAATGTACTCTTTCATAACACCGTGTACATAATTAGTGCTCGGATTATCATTATAAAACATTGTCATATCTGCTGGCCCATACATGTTAATGACAGAGTTAACATGTACTTCTGGAACATTAGTTGAGGCTGGTAACTGTTCTTCCCCCATACTATAAGCAGCCAACATAGCGAGATTTCCTCCTGCCGATTCCCCCATTACATTTATTTTATTCGGATCAATCTGATAGGTATCTGCATTCTGTAATACCCATCCTAGTGCTGATTTGATATCTGCTACTTCATCTTTCCATCCTGCTTGTGGGGGCATACGATATTGTACGTCAAAAACGGTGTATCCTAGGTCATTTAGCCATTGTTTCCAGTGTGGAGCTTCTCCTTTATCACCCGATACCCATCCTCCTCCATGCACTAGTACAACAGCAGGCTTTAATTTGTTTTTTGAAGTCTCTTTGGCTGGCCACACATCCATCTTTAATTTAATACCATCCGTAGTTTTTCCATACACTACATTCTCCATGGGTTTTGTTGATATAGTTTGGCTGTTGAAAAAGTGGGAACTAAGAGAAACAGTGGCGTCTTTACTGTAAGCATAGCTCAACATACTAGTAATTGGCTGTACAGTTAGAAAGATTAATAGTAGTGACAATGGTACTAAAATCACCTGTGCAATTTTGGCTTTTTTCCAAAAAGCTAGTATTAAAAGAACTATTATAAACAATGTTACAATTAATAGAGACACTGGAAATAACGCTGTGGCCCAAGCGAGTGAACTCATTAATTTATCCATATCACTTGGATTCATAATATAGTACGATATTATGCCAATGATAGGGAATGCTACTAATGTTAGGATGGTCAAAATCCATTGTATAATGCCTCTAGGTCTCCAAGATGTTGTATGTTTCATTTTTATTTAACCTCCATATTATTTAGATTTTAAGTATAAAGTATTTTCATCACATTTGCTATTTAAGGGGGTCTCGCCGCATCGCTATCAAGCTAAGAAAAGCAAACACCCCAAAACGAGAAAATTGACATCTTCAGGTGAAAATGCGCAATTTTTATTGTTTTGGGGGCATTATAAAATTCTTAAGTTGATGGGCATGTGGCGAGACCCCATTAATAAGAAAAAGCATAGAAATAAGGTCTATTTTTACGCTTTTTTTAAATTATAAATTTCAACTCATTTTCCTAACATACACTGATTAAATTCAACAATTCTACTATGAAAATAAAATTAGATAATGCTCTTATTCTATCCTTACAGTTTCTTTCTATTTTGACATGGTTTTTAATTAAGAAACTACAACATAAACTCCCTCCAAAATTATAGAAAAAAGTTACGGTGCTATAAAATAAAAACAAACATTTGGAGGGTGCTTCAAAAACATAGCTTGATGACAATGTAGAAATTAGATATATAAGGTTTTTAACTAAAATAGGTCGCCAGTCATTACACTCATAAACTCTTTAAAAAACTGTTCATAATTCATCTGCATTGCAATCCTATGTTTTGGACGATTACCGAATGTTTCTGGTTCAAAAGTAGATCTGAAATCTCCTATACTTTGTCCTCGTACAGTATCAAGTACATTAACAGTAACTGCTGATTGATGGTACGTAAAAATATCATCACGATTAATTGCAATCAAAGTGAGTGCATCGTGAACCGGGCTACCTTGTATTCCAGGAACTTTTTTTTGATAAAATTGGTAATAGTAATAGTCTAAAAGAGGCTTTAAAAACTTAGTTTTTCCTTTTGAGTGAATATAATTTACCATTTCTGGTGTTACAATAGCGGATTGTGTAACATTTAAAGGATAAATTGATAGATTTTTTGCGTATCTCATTACAATGTTGGCAGCTCCAGGATCACCATAAAAGTTGGCTTCGGAAATAGGAGTAACATTTCCTGGATATAGAAAAGATCCTCCCATAATATAATAGGAATGTACATATTCCATCACTTCTCCATAAAGGAGAAGTAAAGTTGCAAGTGAAGTTAGCCTACCGGTATTCACGATAATAAGTTCATTTTTGTACTGCTTAATAAGTGTGAGAACATCAAAAAAATTCTCAAAAGTTTGAATGTTTATCCCTGGCTGAATGGGCCCTATCCCAAATTTACCGTGAACTTCTGGATAAAAAGTTTCAGTTTCTGAAGACATAGAATGCTCCGCTCCACCAAAAACTTTTATATATTCTTTTCCTACACTTTTAAGTAAAAAACGAACATTTCTAACAACTTCAGCTTTAGGTACGTTTCCATAGTCTGCAACAATTCCTATAACGTCAATTTTTTCTGTTAAGTGCGCATATATGATAGCTATTGTATCGTCAATTCCAAAATCTCCAAAAAACAATACTTTTTTTCCCATACAATGTGACTCCTTATTTTTAATGTTTTTTTCAACAGATTATAATTATAGGATTCTAGTCGTAGTATAATGTTATTCCTAAATCATTTTGTAGTATTGTTTATGCGATAATTTATCTATTTAACATATAATTTCGTTAATAATGAATACATTCCTTTTCTATAAATAAAGCATAAAGATAAGTGCGATCAGAGAAGATTTACAGAGTTTCGCCGTACATGAGACGAGCCACTAAAATACCATTCCGTTAGAAATTTTTGCGCTATATGTTCGTTTATTTATAATAGTTGATTCACAACGCTTTCTAAAAATTTGTCTACCTTTTCTTTTGATGTATCCGGCGCATGATAGCCAATCGTAAATGAAAGTCTTCCATTATATGAGCTTGCTCCCATTGAAAAGAATGGTGCATACATAATGGGGGATGTCATATACCCATCCTCAGCTTGAATTTCACCAAACTGAATAGGTTCATCAGCGATTACCCCGAAATTTGTCAGTAATGGCAACGCCATCCCCATCTGTACAGCCTTTTCGTATTGCTGATTATACATTTCCTTCACCGTAGAAAGCTTCATACCTGCCAGTAGCTCCATTCCTGCTGCTGAAGAAAGACCTGGATTTTGAGACTTTATTTTATCCATTGATTGTTTAACTCGAACAAGAGTCTGATTAAATGTTTCATCATCTTCCATTTTAATCACTGGCATTTCCATACCGGATAAGTTGCAAATAGCACCAGTTGTATAATTAGGCAGATATCGACGTAAATCAATTGTCAAACCAATCATTTTTTCTGGGGTGCGAGGTTCTGCATACACAGTGAAATGTGATAAAGCTCGGAAGTATGCAGTCATGATTACATCATTCAAGGTAGCCTGGTGTGCTTTTGTCCATTGGGTTACACGTAGAGTTTGCTCATGGCTCAACCGCCGTACGGACATTTGAGGGAATTTATTTTTGTTAGATTGAGATGGAAAAGACCATAAGGATGCCTGTTGTTCTTGATTAGGACGATACGCACTTTTTATGTCGGATATTCCAGCATATTTGAATACATGTGATTGATCTCGAAAACTTCCATTACCTTCACCAAATTCCTTTATAATTTGACTCTTAGATCGTCCCAAGAAAAGATGAGTATAAATTGTTCCAAGTAAATGAATATATTCCTTGACTCCTGTACCATCTGAACATAGATGAGATAATTTCACAACTAACATATCTATTGTAGTGCCTCGTAATAATTTTGTTTGAACCATTGGCCCTTGAATACGATCACCAGATTCCTTAATGAAATCTATTGCCTTTATTTCAAGGTCTTGATTATTTCCTTCTGCAAAAAAGCAAATAGGTGAGTTAGTGCAAGATGAATGTTCCTCCCAGTAAGGAAGATCATTTTCTACAAAACGGCTGTTCAAAACTGGCTGCAATTGTAACGTTATCCTTACTGATTCCTCAAGTAGTTCCTTTGATATACCTACAGGAAAATAAAGAACCGCATTAATTTGTTGATCTGCAGAATAAAGACCTAATACATAATTCATTCGATCTTGTGGTGTTACTGAATACTTTCTTTGTTCCATAATTCCGTCCCCCTTTAGAACTTTTTTGTATAACCCTATTCTCCATATGTTTGTAACTTTTCTAGTCATTTTTCTTCAAGAGTTAATAACGCTTACTTTTTGAATTTTTTAACGAAAGCATCTTCTCCGTATTGGTTTTATTGTTATTAAAAATACCTACCCCATTAAAATCAAACAAAAATAAATTAAGTTTACATATATGCAAACATTTTATAATATCGTTTGTAAATTATCAATAAGACAAATAAATCATTTTTATGTCTGTCAATAAAAAATAATATATTCAAGGGCTACCTCCTAATAAAAGGTTGATAAGCATGTATCTCTACCCAAATTGCTATCAAAATAAGAATGAGAATTTCCCCATAAAAATATGCTGCAAATAGTGATTTTACAGTAAAAAAAGCCCATCCATTTTGAAAATGTGCAATCAAAATGAGTAGGGTTATTTAATGAATATATTGTTTGATCGTTAGTATTTGAATGCATCGAATCGTATGTTGTTTACGTGCAATCATGACAAGAAAAGAAGCATCCTTATATAGTAAGGATGCTTCTTTATTTATTTTAGTAAAGAAGGCGTCGTCTTTTCTAACCACAGAATGCCATCATATTGTTCTGTCGGAACCATGATTTCTTCTCTTTCTTTGTCGCCCCAATAACTTGACGCAGTAGGAGTAAACATCCATGACGTTTCTGGTCGTTTACTTTCTCCCTTTAGGTTAACAAACACATTGGGGCTTCCCACCGTGCTGATTATTTTTTCAACACTTTGTTCTTCGTGTTCGTTATGTACGGTAATAATATCTTTATTGTTAGAATTCCAACTGCTTCCACTATAGGCAAATACGCCAATCGTGTACATTTGATTTTTTATGCGCTGCGGAAGGTAATCCATCATATTTGGGGCTACATAATTGTATTGTTGTACCTTCATAAAATCTAATAACATTTTCGAATTTTGTTTTCGAATATGATAATTATGCCCCCATACAATAATTTTTTTATTTTTATGCTGCATTTCAGTAAGCCATGCTAAGTTCTGTGCCATTTTTTGATCTCGGATATAAAAAGAGTAGTCTGTAAGGGTAGGCGAGAGGATACCCCCTTTAGCTTTCATATCAGCATCTAAATGTGTTTTTATCGCATCAATTCGTATACTAATTGATTTTTCAAGGAAATTCACATCATACGTAGGATGAGGTGCAACCTGAGTCAATTCTGCTTTATGATTTTGAATAAACGTTCTTACGCCTTCAAATTTGTTGATTACAGGCTGTATGTCTCTTTTATATTGATCATAGGGATAGGTACCCTCTAAATTATAGTAATACTTATCTAGTCTAATCAACTCTGTTACTGCTGTATCAAATTCAGATGCCACTTCTGGGCTTAGTTTTTGCAACCATTCTTTTGCATAAGGATAGAAGGGTGAATGATAAAACAGATTTATATCAAATCCAGCTAATGTGAGTGGCGTTCCTTTTTCTTTTTGTTCTTTCATATAGATAAACAATTGTTCAATTTCCTCTGTTTGCCATACACCTTCTAACGATTGCTTCATTGCTTCCGTAGCTGTTAAGCGGTCGAAATTTTGCTGAACAGCTGATGCTTCCGCCAGCCCTGATTCAAATGCAATCACATCATATCCCATTTCCTCATGTAAGTACTTAATCATTCGTATTTTGGATTGATTGATTTCTTTCGCACCATGTGTACTTTCGCCAAGTACAACAATACGCTTGTCTTTTACCGCCTCTTTAAGAAATGATAAATCTTTTGTTGTTTGGGAAGTGGGTTCATGTAATCTCTTTGCATGCTCATGTAACCACTCCTCCCACTTTGGTTGATCAACTGGTTTTTCTGCGGCAAAAGCGACAGATGTAAAGGTTGTACAGGCTAGAAGTGTACTCATTAGCCCAAGTTTCCATTTTTTACGCACAACAACGCCTCCAAGAATTATTTTTTAGAGATTGAATAGAATAAATATAAAAATTTACTAATATACCAATATTTATAATAATACAAATACAGATACTGAACAATATAAATATTCCGAAAAATAAAGATAAAATTAAAACATATTGAAGAAACCTTCTATATAGAGATCGCACCCAATTAAGAAGAAAAAGCTTAGAAATTTAATCTTTCTACGCTTTTAAAATTATTCAACTCCAAAAAACTGTACATTTTCTTCTAGAGATACTAATTTTCTAATTTTGATGTATTTATTCACCTTAGCTTTCTTCCATTGTGGTGAAAAACCACTTAAATATATAGATTCCAACAGAAATTTATATTACTCCTTCAAATAAATAAAATCCTTGCAGTAAAACCATATATACTATATACACGTATACATTAAACATACTTTAAGGAGAATAGAACATGATAAAACATATACTCAGTTTCATACTTGGAACATTTGTTATGATAATTGGTTACGTTTGTGTTATTCCCTACACCCTCGGAACCATTGACGGTAATGTAAGCTATATTACTCAAGACAAAAAGTATTTTAGTAAGCTATATGACTATGACATTAACCTTTGGATGATTGCAATGCTTATATTTTGCATTTTCACTGCGATTTCTGTTCTTATATTAAAGTTACCTAATTATAATAAGGGCAAAAACACTCATATAAAAAAATATAGTCAAACAAATCGGCGAAAAAAAGCAAGGAGAAGGCGTTATAAATAATCATTTTCTTATATTAGAGTTTTTACTTCTAATAATATCTAAGCTTATGATATCCGTGTTTTTACGCGACTTCCCCTTGATGGGACCCCCTATACTTAGTTAGAAACTCATAAATTACTTTAATTTTGCATTCTTCATTTATAGTATCCATTGTTCTAGTGGATATTTTCCGAATGTGTAAGTTTGAAAACATCACGCTCTGGAATGTGTTTGTATAGCATGTTTTCTTCTTTGACAAGAATATCATAAGAATGATAGTCGTGTTCAATCGAACCGCCAAAATCTCTAATGTCAATTGTTCCAATGAGAATCTGATTTCCGAATTTAAACGATACTTTTCAAGTATTAATAGACGGTCAAGTTCAGTTTCGTGATAACTCTACACGCTCAAAGTGTTCAACTGTTGGAAATGGATCATAAAAGTGATGCAATAATGCTTTCCACTCTTGATATTGTTCAGATTGTCGAAATCCTATCGTGTGATCTTCTAAAGTTTCCCATTGCACAAGGAGCAAATATTTCCCTTTCCGCTCCATACAGCGTTGTAATTCATGATTTATGTATCCTTGCATGGAAGAGATGATTGAAGATGCTTGCTTAAATGCCGATTCATACTCCGTCTCCATACCGTCTTTTACTTGCAACATGACTGCTTCTAAAATCATTTTGAATTCCTCCTCCTTTTCCTAATTGTACCATGTGGGGGGAACGCTGTATGAGAAGTTTTGATATATAACATTAACATAACGTCTCATTATCAGTAGTAAGGACAAGGAGGAATCTTCCCCTCCAAGGGAACCTCCTTTCTTTTTCTATCGAGCTATGCATTTTTTATACATTCCTATCCTGGCACGGTTTTATAGTTTTTTTTGTTGGATCAACAAAAAAACTGTATTAAATTTTTCATACTCCTAGGGGTCACTATATATGAACGCTACGTATTTGACTTTCTCAATGACCAACATTACTTAACGTGGTAAAATAGTATTCGGATGGGAATCCAATGTTATTAAAATTAAAGTGGTTATCAAGTCGGAGGAAGGCATCTTAGGGTGTCTTTTCTTTTTAAAATATATAAGCGCACCATCCCTTTCCTAATAGAGGCCTCCCCCTCATGCCTCCTTACAGGGAGAATGATAAGGCATTTTTTTATTTACCCAATTACCGAGCTCTCAAATATTTTAAATAGTTACAATACATGTATTGCTTCAATAACATATGATTATTCTTAAGAATGTCATTGAAATGTACCAATAGATGTTAGTACAACAAAATAAATTGTGTTATGATGTGAGCAAATATAAAGCTATCTAACGGAGGGATTCACATGCCGCATGTTGTGTTTCGTGGAATTACTACTGAACAATTAAAACGCATAAGCAAGCCATTAGTAGAAGAGCTCGCAGAGATCTGTGAGTGTGGTACGGATAATTTTACGTTGGAACTACCAAGTTCTACGTTTGTATTCAATGGAGAAGAAATAGAAGCGTTTCCTCTTATTGAAGTGAAATGGTTCGAGCGTGGACAGGAAATTCGTGATCGATTTGCCAAGGCCATTACTACATATGTAATGGATTTTGGAATTCCAGAAGTAGAGGTTGTATTTACGGTTTTCACAGAATCAGCGTATTATATTAACGGGAAGCATTGTGCAAGTTAGAGCGATTTGAAAGATTTTTGTAACATTTATAAGAGATAGAACCACATTGCCATCAAGCTAAGAAAAGCAAATATCCAAAAACAAAATAATGAACTCAATTCTCATAGACAACTATCTGTGAAGAGATAAAATTTTTGTTTTGGTGGACATCAAAATATTAGCTTGGTGGATATGTGGCACTACCCCATCGCTATCAAGTTAAAAAATACATTCTTCCCCAAAACGAAAAAAATAACATGAGTTCTTATAAACAACAGTAGAAATATAAAATTTTGTTTT
>NZ_JBTREW010000038.1:0-25802 GCF_054823925.1 Bacillus sp. F9_6S_D1_P_5
ATTCTATGATTTTATATTGTTTTCTTTCACTAAAATCAAAAAAGATTCCGGAGTGTTGGGAACCCCTTCAGGGTTTCCCAACACTCTGAAAAAAACTGCATGTTTGAAACATGCAGTTTTTTCTACACTTCGGTTTCCATAAAGTAAGAAACAAAACGAAGAATTTCAAGATATAGCCATACTAATGTCATCATGAGCCCTATTGCACTATAACAATCCATATATCTTGCTGCCCCACTACCCACACCATTTTCAATAGAATCAAAATCCAATAATTGATTTAATGCAGTAACGATAATTACAAAGGCACTAACAACGATACGGAATTTTCCAGTTACTTTTATTATACGAGTAGCATATAAAACTTAGCATTACATTTTGTATATCTTCTAATAAAATTTCAATAGAAAAATGTATTAATTTTGAAGTGTACAAATAGGGAGAGTGACTTCAACTATAGTCCCCTTATTCACTTCACTCTCAATAACAACCTTTCCCCGATGTGTTTCAATAATTTTATAACATATCATTAAACCTAAGCCAATCCCCTCTTCCTTAATACTATAAAAAGGTTCTCCGAGATATGGTATACGTTCTTTTGGAATCCCACAACCTTGATCGATAAAACGAATGCTTACTTGATTATTATCAAGTATATTTACTTGGATCAGAATTTCCCCTCCCGTCGGCATGGATTCAATTGCATTTTTTAAAATATTAACAAATACTTGTTTTAATTGGTTTCCTTCACACGAAATCAATGGAATACCAGGTTTAAGTTCGATTCTAATTTTTATATTATTCATCATTGCTTGAGGTTGCAGTAGCATTAAAACTTGATCTATTAGCACACTAATATCATTAAGTTGTATTTTTACCATCTGTGGTTTGGCTACCGCCATAAATTCATTGGTAATACTCTCTATACGCTCAATCTCTGATGATACTATATTAATATAACCCTGATTATTCTCATTTTCCGTTAGTTTTAGTAATTGCATGAACCCTTTCATTGCGGTTAATGGATTATTAATCTCATGAGCCATTACAGTTGCTAATTGTCCTACAATAGCAAGTTTTTCAGATTTTCGTAGTAATTCTTCTGTTTTTAATCTTTCAGTAATATCACGAGAAATACTTAAAAAGACCTTTTTACCATTTAACTTAAAAACACGCACATTAAACTCGGTTGTTATTATTTTTCCCGTTGGAAAAACATATTCATCTTGCAAAGTGAAGGAAGTTTGTCCCTTTTTAATTTTTTCTAACAACCTTACGATCATTCGAGAATCTTGTGGTACTACATCTGGAAATGATAGTGAGAGCAACTCTTCTCTACTATATCCAAATCTTTTACACCCAACAGGGTTTACCTCAATAAATCGACTTGGGGCATGATCTTCATTCAGCTCTACTACATATATGGCGTCAGTTGCTTGTTCAATTAGTGCACGGTACTTCATTTCACTATCTCTTAATTGCTTGTGTAATCGATGCCGTTCTCTTTCTGCTTGTTTTCTTTCAGAGATGTCTCTACATATTGCTGATAAAGCTATCACATTTCCTCTTACATCTAGTATAGGAGAAACTGTCAAACTGACATCAAGAAGACTTCCATCGTTACGTTGTCTAACAGTTTCTAATCTAGTCACTACGGATTCGTTAGTTAGAATTTTCTGAATATTTTCGAGTGATTCTTCCATTAAAAAATCTGGTACACAGGGTAATCTCTTACCTATGATTTCTTGTGATGACCACCCAAATATATTTTCATAAGCTTTATTCGCTTGTAAAATATGCCCTTCTCGATCAGAAATGGTAATAGCATCTAGATTGTGCTTTATAAATGATTCTAATAATTCTTTGGTAGCCCTTAATTCTGATTCTACCTTTTTCTTTTCGGTTATATCAACTGTAGAACCAACAACTTCAATAACTTGTCCATTTCGTTTAATTGGCCTAAGCGCAATAAGAATAATAGTTTTATCATTTGGCCAAGGTAATTCAAATATAATTTCTCTCCCTTCCCACGCCTGAAGATAGTACTTCATCAATTGTGGAACTAAATGTGGAGGAACAATAGAAGCATCAATAGTGCGTAAGCTTTTTCCTACCACCTGTTGAGAATAAAATCCGTTTTGATAATAAAACTGTCCATCACATAAAGTGTGTATAAAGTGCTTACCCACTTTTTTAAATTTAAAAATTCCTCCTTGAAGCTCATGTACGGTATCTATAAGTTCTTTCTTCGATTTTTTTAACTCTCGATTTATTTTAGATAAGTCTTGTGTTAAATAATACAATCTCTGGTAGGCTTCCATAAGAAATAGCCCAATCAAAAGTCCTAACGCTATATATAATAAGCCTCCTGTGTAAAGTAATGTAGTATTAAATAATATGCCAACTAACCACTTTATTCCGACAAAAACAGAAAAATAGAAAGATGCACTTTTAAAGGGATGAAGGTTTTTAAAATATGTTTTAAAACTAGTAAATAGGATACCCATACCTAAATAAGCAATCACAGGAGGTTCCCAGTAACCTCCAATGTAAAAGATACGCATTATAATAATGCTAATTAACGTAATCCAACCGGCAATACGACCAAAGTAAATAAAAGATAGAATAAGAGGAACAACTCGAAGATCGTAGGAAAATCCCATGTATGGAAAAGAAAAGAACATTAACGTAACTGCAATAATCCCTCCATAGATTTTTTCTAAATATTTCCTGAAATTAATTGTAAACACTTGAATAAATATTGCTGCGCTAACTAATAAAGAAAAAATAGAAAGATTGATGAAATAATCTTTAATAATCATGTAATGTCCCTCCTTGCATTAAGTGTATTCGACAAAAAAGCTAAAAATCCTACAAATAGTATAAACAGTTCAAATGCATAAAATTTAAACTAGGATAAAATCTAGAAAAGTAAATTATGAGCACAGCAGATAAGATATTTTAGTGAAAAATAGTTAAAAAAGATAATAGCAACCGTTTACTACTATTATCTTTTTTCTTTAAGTTATCGTAATATGTCTGAAAATCTAAAGGGACGTGGTATGTCGTTTCATCGAACAATCATTATGCGCTGAGTTCATGAATATAGAAATTTCATCTGTAATTTTTGAAAAATAACACAAAAAACAAAACTATCTTTAAAAATGGAAAAAACCTATATAAATGTCAACTAATCTATGTACAAAAACGTTCACTTAATTTTGTATAAAATTACTCCACTTAGGAAGCGAAGTAGTTCTTCAGGGTCGATAAGAACACCTGTAGATGCTTCAGGATAACTACATAATTGTATGAGTAATGTACTTGAAACCTTTCGGTAAAACCATACACATAATACAACTAACTCCTTGGTTCAATATTTACTTTTTCGTTGAACAAATTCTTTTGCTTGAGCAAAGTATTCTAGGATATAAGGAGATTTTTCAATTAACTTGGTGTCTAGTTTATTGTCCAGCTCCAATTACTTCGTTACTTTTCAGATTCAGTTCATTATATTTTGTACTTTGTCTTTATACACAACATATTCTTTACCATCCACTACTGCTACTACCGCAAATTCATCATTTGGATTGAATGAAAGCCAATCAGCCCACATGTTAGTATTAGCCCCTCCACTCCACATATTATGAACAGTGTTTTTAGTTAAATTCATAACTTTATAAGACGCATTTGGCGCATTTGTTCCAGTCTTTATTTCAAAAGTGTATGCGTTATGAATTTTTTTATAAAAGTAGAAAACGTTTGATGGACGAAGCTGATTCAAAAAATCCTGTTCTTTTTTCTCTGCAATTTTTATCCCTTCTTGCAAAGTGACAACATCTGTTTTTAATGTTTTCCAACTGTTTTTCGCTGCATTCAAGCTAGGGGTTAAGAATTTATATTTATTTTGATCAGCTTTTTGATCAGCTTTATCAATATGTCCCAGTACACCCGAATATTGAGAATCTAAATCCTCCCATTGCGTAGACATATAAGTGAGAGCAGTGATAGCACTATCAAGCATACTATGCATATCACTAATATTATGAAATGCAACTCCAACTACACGATTCAATGTTATTTTATAATCTACAGTCTGATGCAATTTTGCTAATTCAGGTTCTAGCCAACCTAACTTACCTCTTGCATCACCTATCATTATGCCACCAGCAATCAAGGTTGGAATAAAGGGGATTTTCACCATGTCTAACCCCTTAGATTCTATGTCTTTCTGATATTTTACTTGTCCTAAAAGGTCCTCTAGACGCTTTTGGTCAGCCTCCACATCAGCACCTTGGTTTTTTAAAATCGATTGCAATGTCTCTTTATGACTTCCAAATGTTCTAACATCTTCTCCAATAGCATTTTTTAATTGAATTAATTCTTCTATTAATGCTTTTGCAGACTTTTGATTTTGTTGAATTCCTCCTTGTAAATCTGTAATCCCCTTTTTTAAAGTATCTCCATTTCCAGTATTGATTGCCTCTACTAATGTTTCATAATGATTTTCAAATTTTGTATCGAATTCTATAATGCCTGTCAAAGTATCAAAAAGATGTTTTTTTACTTGTGTATTCCATGTAACAGCATGTGCTCTTGCATTCTTTTGATCTTGTACAATTTTACTAGGTAAATCTGTATTTCCATTAATAGTTATTCCTTCAAAACTCACATCTGGATTATTAATTAGCAAATAAGAATATTCATTCATAGCTTTTACAAATAAACCAGCATCTTGCAAAGCTTTTTTCATCTGTTCTTCATTTGCTGAAAGAGACCTATTTTCAGTGTTCGTTTGTTGAATTTCAATTGCAAAAGTTTCTATTGGTATGACTGCATAAGTAGTTGTTATAGTTAAAAACGCTGATACAGTGAGTAGTTTATTAGGGATTTTTTTCATCTTTTCGTATTCCTCCTATATAGGGTATGGTTTCAAGTTCTAATCTTATTAAAAAGCGATGTCTTTCAAAATGAGTTCTACATCTTTTATTAGTATCGTTTGAACTTTCTTTAGCAACCTTCAAATCATTAAGTATTAAAGAAAATGTATATAATCTGCTTCAAATTAACCGATTCTGTTGCAAATTTTTAAAAAGCAATTAAACTACAAGGTTATTTTTTATTCGAATAATACTTATATATAATTGAAAGGCGAAGTCTTTAATGAGACTCCGCCTTTCTGTTATATAAGGATTTATTAATTATAACTTTTCTGTTTAGCAGTGTAATCATATACTTTCTATGTTTTAGTTCACTTTACAACAGAATTAATATTTCCCTATTTTTGTGGAGTAACAGTTTCTACTTTTAACTCCTTTATTCCTTCTTTTAATGTAACAGCATCTGTTCGTAATGTTTTCCAACTGTCTTTCGCTGCATTTAAATTAGGTTTTAAGAATTTAAATTTATTTTGATCGGCTTTTTGAGCTGCATTCTCAATATGCCCTAGAACGCCCGAATATTGAGAATCTAAATCATGCCACTGCGTGGACATATAAGTAAGAGCGTTAATAGCATCATCAAGCGCCTTGTGCATTTCATTAATATTACTGTAAGCAACTCCAACTACACGATTTAAGGTTACTTTATAATCCACGGTCTGACGTAATTCTGCTAATAAAGGCTCTAACTTACCTAAATTATCCCTTGCTACTCCCACTATAATACCGCCAATTATTGGTAGACCCAAAATAGCACCCTTCATTACATTAAACCCATCAGATTCTAATTGTTTATAATAGTTTACTGATCCTAATACTTCTTCTAGACGCTTTTGATCGGCATCAACATCTGCACCTTGATTTTTTAAAATTGACTGCAAGAGCTCTTTATTACTTCCAAATGCTCTAACATCGTGTCCAATAGAGTCTCTTAATTTAGTTAATTCTTCTATTAGTTGTTGTGCATACTTTTGATTTTGTTGAATTTCACCTCGTAAATCTGTAATCCCTTCTTTTAAAGTTTCTCCATCCCCTGTATTAATTGCCTCTACCATTGTTTCATAATAATTGTCAAACGTCGTATCATATTCAACAATACCAGTCAATGTATCTAAAAGCTGTTTTTTCACTTTCGTATCCCAAGTAACAGCATGTGCTCTTGCATTCTTTTGATCTTGTACGATTCTACCAGGTAAATCTACATATCCATTAATAGTAATTCCCTCAAAATTCACATCAGGATTTTTAATTAACATATAAGAATAGGCATTCATAGATTTTGCAAATAATCCAGCCTTTTGCAAAGTTTCTTTCATCTTCGCTTCATTTGCAGAAAGAGCCGTATCTCCATTGTTCGTTTGTTCAATTTCACTTGCAAAAGTTGCTACAGGTGAAACTACATTAGCGGTTGTAATAGTTAATAACGTCGATACAGCGAGTAATTTGTAAGGGATTTTTTTTATCATTTCATTTTCCTCCAATTTAGGTTTTAAATTTCAGTTCTACTCCTGTTTAAAAGCAATATCTTTTGAAATGAATTCTGCATCTTTATGAATATCATTCCAACTTTCTTTAGCGGCTTTTAAATCATCTGGTATTAAAGAGAATTTGTGGTCTTGCATAGAATCGATATTATCCAGTAAATCTGTATAATTTGCGCCCATTGTATTCCATTGCTTTTGAATATTTGTTAGAGACAATATCGCTTGATCTACAGTCTGATATAAATATGCCAATGTTTCTTTCGCGTTAGTAAGCGAAAGAACTGCTTGATTAGCACGATCTGCTTTCATACTTAATTCTCCGATTTTGTTAGAAATTTCATTATAGGAGTCCATATGCTTAGATGCTGTGACACCAGCCGCTGTTCCTAAACCAATACCAGCTGCACCAAGAGCCGAGAGTCCACCAACAACAGCCGGTGTTGCTGTACCACCAGTTACAACAATAACTACCGCTCCTCCAATAGCTGCAATAACTAAAATAGCTGCTCCCAATCCACCACCAATTGACCATGCTAATACATCATCAAAATGTTTTTTCTGAGTAGCACGAAGTTGCTCAATTTCAGCTTGAAGTTGTGGAATCGTTGCCTGTTGACCTGCTAATATTGCAGTTAATCCACCTTTCCCATCTGGACCACCAACATTATTTTTAAAATCTGTAGAATTTTGATATAGTTTCCCTTTGAAGTCTTGTAGCATCTTAATCACATCTGTAACTTCTTTTGAATTTGTATTGATTGTAGTAATTAAATCATTTATGCCCTCTTTTAGACCTGCCTTATCTTTCTTTTGTACAGTTTCTACTAATGTGTCGTAATAATTTTGAAATTGTTCATCGTAATTTACAATATTACGAGCAGTTTTTTGAATCTGTGGCTTCGCTGTATCTAACCAGTAATTCGCATTGATTCGTGACAGCTCTTGATTAAGGTGAATATTTTTGAGCAACTCTCCCCCCTCTGAGCCTAAATCGATATTAGATAAATTTACATTTGGTTGCTTAATCATTGTTTTTGCGTATAAATCCATTACTAGAATATGAGACCCTGTTTCAGCCAATGCTTTCTTTAGTCCTTCGGGGCCTAATGCATAATTGCCTACTTTTTGTTCTTGAGCGGTCGTTTCTTGTGCAAATGCATGAATAGTGTTACCGGTAGTAGCAGTTATAACAGTTGCTAATGTAGCTAAAGTTAGTACTTTGAATGGAAATTTTTTCATGACTATTCTCCTTCTTTCGCTAAATGCTTATAATCTTTATAGATTTCCAAAAAACGCAATATCAAAATTTATACACTTGTTCTTCAAGGTAACTTATTACATTTTTTAATTGTCTTAATGTATCTTTTTGAGACTGCTCGTTAGTTGTATCAACATTAGTAGATAATTTTGTAATGCTATTTTTTATTAGATTTAAATCTTCTTTATAGCGCTTTAGTAGATCAAGTTCTACATCTACTTGATTTGCAAACGTATGCAAATCATTTTGTGTAAGAAGAAGCATTGATTTTTGTAAATCAGCTATTGATAGTTTCGTTGTTAAATCATATATTTTTTGATTTTGTTTCTCTAAATCATCTAAATATGCTCGCTGTTCTGCTGTTAATTTATTTACTTCAGCAAAAACGCCAAATGTTTTCTTAATCTTTTCGGTATCAATGGCTTTCATCAGGTCATACTCTTGTGTTTTTGCTGCGGCTGCGGCTGCTATTTCACCTTGTTTGCTTTTCTCAATTGCTTCACGAGCTGCTTTTTTTGCTGATTCAATCTCTAGAGCAGTTTTACCTTGTTCTGTCGCTTCTTGCGCCGCTTTTTTCTCCGCTTCTAGAATAGAGTTGTTAATTTCTTTTCCTTTGTTATACGCTGCCACCCCTGCTTGAGCAGCTGGTTCAATAATTTCTTTTGAAAGACTATAAACTTCTTTGAATATAGCAAATCCCTGCTCATTTAAAGCTCCAGGTATTAATGCAATTTGTTGTAAATCATTTTGAATTGCTTTTTTGGTATTTAATATTTCATTTTTTAACTGATCTATTTTTCCTGTTCCATCTGTACCTAATATGCCTTGCGCAGTTGCCACATTAGTATCAAAATCTTTTAATTTTTTATCAAGCTGTAATTTAAGTTCTGTTAATTCATTGATTTGTCGTTGCGCATTTTCTTGATTCGTCATAGCCATTTCTTGAAGTACTTCAAGTCTATCCGAAAGCCCTTCTCTATCTTCTTTATTGTCTACAAACGATTTTAATGTCGGGTAATAGCTATTAAATTTTGTTACAAATCCTTTACTTTTTGAATTTAATAGAATTAACTGTGGATAGAGTTCCGATGACCATTCCTTCATATCTTGTTTGATTAGGAATTGATTTGTATTTAAAGCTGGGACTTCCTCTAGCTGTACATTAGGACTCATTAAAGATTGATCAATATACGTTTGGATTAATTTAGATTGCGCACCTAATTTTCGTAATGATGAAGAAATATCCATGTTTTCTTGTTGAGTTTCTGCTTGAACGATTGGTGTTGCGAGAGTATTGATAGGAATAGTTGCTCCAGTTACAATGGATGTTATTAAAAATCCTGTCATTATTTTAGTTTTCATTCCGTACACTCCTTTACCATTGTTTTTATAACTTAATTCATATAACTTGTACGACCTCTCTCTTTGTAAACTGGTTAGGAAGGAGAAATCTTTCAGATAGGGTAATATCGTTAGTTTTCACTTCTAATAGGATGTAAGGATTTTATTTATCTCTCATTCGATACTCTATTTTTTAAATATAAATAATGAAAATTTACTAAATATATTTGAATCAAGCACCCTATGAATAGTAAATTATTAATTCTTCCCTAGAATTGCGGTTTAACTTACAGAACCGCGAGAATTAATACACCAATGCTTACAGTTAATCTTTTCGTAACATTGTTTAATTTTAATTTCATAATATATCTCTTAGTTTTGTCCGCAAACTCCTTATTAGACTACAAAAGGTGAAATTATGCTGTACATCGCTTATACTTTTATTGCGGAATAACTTCACTTTTGTTATGCAGAAACTTAGAACACGTTTATTACAAATTTGATTCTTGACCTCTTGTGAATAAATTGACTATTTAGAAAATTACCAACGACATAATGTTACTTACAACTTCACTATAATTCCTATTAGCGTAACCTTCTCCTTTCTGTCTGGTCATACCAGTTATGTTGTTCATTAAAACATTAATTTTTTAATGCGTAAATAGAAAAATTTTGTCGATTAAGCTCGATAATTTACTGTTAAATAAAAATATGTCCCAAAAAAATTATATAAATATAGTTATCCGTAAATTTCATTTCTGTAATTGGAATGATTACAAATTAATGTGTATACGGTTATAAATAACTATTTTAGCTCAACCAAGAAATTTTATTTTAGAAAAAATACTTATAGAATAATATAATAGGTCTTTTTATACTTTTTTACCTTTATTTAGTTATGTATAATTGCATAAAATGTAGATATATTTAGTAATATATGTTATATTGTTGATTTTTTTACAAAACATCCTAATATCATTAATATTCAATATGAAGATATTAATCTATAAACTTATCTTCGTTATAAACGTAGGTTCTAAATTACAAAAAAGCTGCAAAGCCTCCTTGAAACACTTTGCAGCCTTCTATCTTTTTGTTTCCTTTAGCAAAATAATGGTTAGTGAATTTTTATTTTTTAGGATACTTATACCCATGTTTAAGTCTTTACATTGGAGACAGCAGATAACAAGCTTATATTATTGTATATTTTTCACGGTACTGCCTAGGAGTCATGCTAGTGTGTTTTTTGAAAACTCTTATAAAATAACTTTGGTCATTAAAGTTAAGCCAAGCACAGATATCTGATAATGAATAAGTAGTGAGTGTTAATAATTTTTTTGCTTCTTCCACTCGTTCCCTTTGAATATATTCGCTTAAAGTGATTCCCATTTCTTTTTTAAATAGTTTAGACAGATAAGTAGGCGTAATTTCTAAATGATTAGCAAGTTCATTCAGAGATATTCCATCGTAAACATTTTTATTAATATGTTTTATACATGTAGTAACCGCGTAAGAATACTTTTTTGCATTGTATTCTTTCACACGATCTGCAAAGGTACGTAAAGCGTCCCCTGACAAACGCTTTACAGATTCTACACTATCTAATTGTTCCAGGGTTTGTATATATAAAATACTATGAGCAAAAGCAATATCTGGTGGCAGATTTCCTTCTATTGCATATCGAGTGGCTAAGGTAATCGCAATAATTCCAAGGTTTTTTTGATTCCTGAGCGGATCCTCTATTAGCATAAGTTCAACATCTTCTTGCGAAACCGCATACATATACTGTATTAACTTTTTTTTATTTCCTTCTTTGATAGTCGAGAAGAAATCATTTACTAATGCCATATTGTGCGTTTTAGGTTTGTTTTGTCGGCGTTTTAAAATATATAAATCAGGTTTCACAATTTTATTAGGAATTTCCTCTAGTACTTTATTTTTTTCCAAGACAATATCTACATCTAACTTTTCATTGAAAATCATGTAATGTAATAAAATTCCCATATCAATTAATGTAGTTTTTTTAATCTCAGATAAACACTGATAATAGGCAAGTCTTTCTTGAATGTTATCATTTGATTTAAATTCTTTCTGAAATTTTATGATCATATCATCTGAATCTTTTGGATGTATAGTAGGACCAATTATAATAGTCCCTTTAATATCATCATGATTTTCTATATGAATTAGAACAAAATTTTCAAGATAGTTGTTACTTCGGAAAAGTGGCAAGTTAAAGGGATCGTTTTCTTGATAAATATCAGTAAGATGTTCTTCTTTAGAAGAATAAAAAGGACTACAAACATTATTAGATGTAGAATGATATAAAATTTTTCTGTCTGCAGATAAAATATGTACAGGGGCATTAAATGCTTTATGTGCAAGATCACACAAGTGTTGTATATCGATGGAAGTATTCATTACATTCTCCTTTATAGATCCATAAAATATATTCTGTTATATATAATTCACGACAAATAATACTATAAAATATCAAATTAGTACAATTCACAACAAAATATTACTATATCTTTTTTATAAAAATCATATATTATTTAATTGTAGTTAGCATCTAAATATCAGAGTAGATAAGTAAATGAAATACACTAAGTTCTTTTCTTAATTCTACAAGATATAATTATTGAACTTGAGAAAACAGTGAAGTACTACAAAATACAGTGGAAGTCAATGCGAGGACCAAGCTGGAAAAAGATTTAAAATGCAGCGAAAGTTACAGGAGATACTGTACCACCGCAAGAAACAACAGTCAAAGTTCCAATTCAATCACTTATACAAATTGAATTCAAAAAATAAATACTGCTAATTTAAATGTGAAACTAAAAAACCACTTCATTCCAAATTTTAAAAAAAGATAATAAAGAGGTCATGAAATTGGAAACAGATGAAAGTGATAAGGCTATTTTTGAAGCACTATGCTTTGAAAAATACAAGGTGGAGGAAATTCAAGTACTCAATTAAACATTTAATTGAGAGAAAGGTCTTTTCATCAACAAAAAATAAGAATAAAAAACGAATGGAATATTCAAAAAATCGGCTATATAGTGGCAACTAGTTTTATCTAATTGGTACTATATTATTGGTCGCAACATTAGTTTTACTTTCCACAATAGAGGAAAAAATATATATACTTTACAAATACTAAGAATAGCAAACTAGATAGTTTTATTACCGCATCACATAAAGTGAAACTTTAATCAGTGGGGGTTTTGTTCATCCCCCACTGATTATTAGCCCTCACCAATCGGGCTTTTACGGACAGTTGATCCCCCACCTAACTTCTTTGCTTCCGCTAAATTTTGAGGTGAGGGTCTTACTGCCCACAAATAGCGGGATAAACTTATTATTAATTTCCAAATACAATAGTTGTTAATCAACAAAAAAACTTCAATAATTAAAGTGCACAGTAAATTGACCTCAAAACAGTAATTACTACAGTATCAGTTTTTACTTATTCTATAAAAAAAGAAATATTACTTAATAATTATTACTTTATATCGATTTAGACATAAAACATTTTATTATATCGGCTTAAGTATTATGGAATTAAAATTGCAAATAACACCAAAACTCTTTTAAGGGCTCATACATCGTTTGTATTGAATTAATTCTCTTTCGATACCCATGCCATTAACATACCTACAAAAGATTATTACAAAGGAATCTGAGAAGTTTTTTCAATTTCAAAATTCATTTTTTTGTAAATTAAAGGAAAAATAATCTGTATTGACCTGTTAACTGTTTTTCAGTCATTCGAACTAAGCGTTTTGTAATCTCTCCACCGATCCGAACCATTTGCAGATGATGATGTATCAGTTCCCAGTGTGACTCCTAGTTCAAAAGCAATTTCATACTTCATTTTCTCAATAGTACTTGTAGTAGCAGAAATAAGAATTTCATTTGTATTACTTTCGTATCTTTGAATATTTATAATTGCACTTCCAATATATTTATAAATAACATGTGCCTATTTATGCATGAGTAACCTAATTTCTTCTAGTATTTTTATGGGAACCCTTTCCCTCCCCTTATTCCACCAATTAAATTTGAAATACAAATGTACATTGCATTTCAATATAACAATAAAAGCAACGAATTTACTACTTTAAAGTTAAGTGTTTAACCTTGAAGTACTTAAATTCTTTTTTCCAGATAAAGCATACATTATATCTTGATGCTTTATTGTCCTCTTATAATTATGTGGTATCGGGAATTTGTTTCGGTGTTCTTTCATTATAATTAAAGTTTGAAGTTCTATGCTCAATACTTTTGCGAGAACATGATAGTTATATCCATTGTTTAATAGAGAAATTATGTCATAAAACATAGTTTTTCCACCCACTAATTTTACTAATCTATTCTTTAACTCATCCCTTTTTTCTTTAGCTTCATCAATTTCTAACAACATGGATTTTTTATTTGTTTGCTTAATGTATTGAGTATATAACTCTGGGAATTCTTTTTGGACTTCTTTGTTTAATACTGGTTTATATTTAATCATATAAGTAACTTGTAACAATGAGCGTTTTAACAAACTATCTTCAATGAGATACGCTACTTTATTAAATAAATGTACATATTCCTTAATATTGGAATAACTATTAAAATGAGCTAATACTCTACTTTTTATACTAAAAGCCTTGCCTATATAAATAATATTGTCATTATAATCTTTAATAAAATAAATACCACTGTCATCTTTTTCTAATTCATTATCCAGTTCTTCTAGACTCATAAAATGCAATTCACTCATACTTTCCTCTCCTTATTAGTTTTAAATCATGAAAAACAGGCAAGGTTTCTAAAAAAGGCACTCAGCTGTCCTAGGATTTTTCATTTTATTTCTTGCTAAATGTTAAAAAACTATTTCTATGTTACTCAACTATTAATATGATTATTAATACAATTTTCTATCGTTATTATCTCGCAATTTTATCATGTAATTTCGAGATCGTTTCCTCATTTAAATTACTGTGTTTTATCGAATAAAAGAAATATATTACTGCTCCAATAGTAATCCAAATACTAAAGTACATCCATGTTCTTAACGGTAAATTTAGCATTAAAAACACACAACAAACAATTGAAACGCTTGGTAATACAGGTACAAAAGGTACCATAAATCCACGTTTTAAATTTGGGTGTGATTTACGGAGAATAATAACTGATAGACAAACTAACGCAAACGTCACCAAACTACCGATATTAACTAAATTAACCAATTCTTTCAAATCAATAAACCCAGCTATTATAGAGCTCCCTATTCCTGCCAATCCAGTTATAAAAGTGGGTGCTCCAGTTTTCTTATTAACTTTTGCAAATGATTTCGGTAACAATCCATCACGACTCATTGCAAAGAATACTCGTGTTGCCGCATACATATTGGAAAAAATAACAGCCATAAGGCCAATTACAGCACCTGCAGCAATTGCACCAGCGACTTTTCCTTGTCCTACCACTTCCATTACATAAGCCATTGCCTCAGGGACATTTAATTCTTTATAGGAAACCATTCCTGTCATAACAAGGCATACGATAACATAAATAATTGTACATATGATTAATGATGCAATAATACCGATGGGAAGATTACGCTTCGGATCTTTTACTTCTTCTGCTGAAGTTGCTAATATATCAAAACCCGTGAAGGCGAATAAAATAGCTGCTCCACCCGTAAAAACTCCACTTAAACCGTATGGTGCAATTGGTATCCAGTTCGTTGGTTTTACATAGAATATACCAACTGTAATAAACAATAAAATCATACCAATTTTAATCAATACCATTATATTATTGATTCGTTTACTTTCCCTCGTACCACGGGATAACATCCATGCTAATATTAATGTAATAATTACTGCCGGTAGATTTACAATACCACCATGCGAAGGAATCGTTACTAGAGCTTTAGGTATCTCTAATCCAAACCCTTTTATTAAATTGCAGAAATAGCCTGTCCATCCAGTAGCGACAGCCGCTGTTGCCACAATATATATTAACAGTAAAGACCAACCTACTAGATGAGCAACAAACTCACCAATTGTTGCATATGAGTACGTATATACACTACCAGATGCCGGGAGTGTGGAAGCAATTTCTGCGTAACATAATGCTATAAATCCGCATATAATTGCTGCAAGTACAAATGAAAAAATAACTGCTGGACCAGCATCTCTTGCTGCTACTAATCCAGTTAACACAAGAACCCCCGTTCCAATTATCGAGCCTACCCCTAACATAATTAAATCAAATGCTCCTAATGTTTTCGTTAAGGTCTTGCTTTGATTATGCTCTAACAATTGTGTAACGGATTTCTTTTTTAATAACTTACTCATATTCTCTGTATCCCCTTTAAAATAAGGTTTGTTCTTCTCGTTATTGTTGTATATAAATTTACTTAGTTATTACATAGTCTTATAATATTTCTTCTACGTTAAATAAATTTGAAACATTCTATTTTTTCTCTTCCCTCCAGTGTTCAACAAACATCAGCTATAATGTGTTATAGCTCATTCAATTTACCTCAAACGATATAAATAAAAGATTTTTTCATTCCAAAGAGTTAATTAGTTTTGTATCCCCGATAATGGTATGATAAACAAAAAGAATTTATTTATTTAATTGAGTTTCACTAGAACTTACGGTATTTTTCTTCCGTAATACACTAACAATATACCCACATACACCGCCTATAATAGCCGGAAATCCCCATCCTAAACCTACACTATATAAAGGAAGAAAATGCTCAAGAAAATTATTGATTATTTCGCTTTCTATTCCAGCAGCTTTTAATCCATCTAACGAACTAAAAATAAATGTCAATATCAAACTCCCTTGATATACTTCAAATCTACCATTGAATACAGAGTGTAAAAATGTTAGAAATATTAAGGTAATAGCAATTGGATACATAGTTATTAATACAGGGATTGAAATCTTAATTAATTGTGTTAACCCTATATTTGCAACTAGTGTACTGAAAACAGACAAAATAATAGCAATTTTTTTGTAAGAAATCTTTGGAAATAATTTATGAAAAAAAGAAGAACAAGCAGTGATAAGTCCTACGCTTGTGATTAAACATGCTACTATAATCATTACACCTAAGAAAATTGCACCATACGAACCAAAGTAATAGCCCGAAACTTTTGCTAAAACTTCAGCCCCATTATTTAAACGACCTAGTTTTTCTACACTAGAAGCGCCCATATAGGAAAGGGCAGTATAGATAAGAGCTAAGAGTGTAGCAGCAATAGCCGTTGCTTTTACACAAACAGCCATAAGCTGCTTTTTAGTAGTAGCCCCTTTTTCTCTAATTGCATTCACAATAATAATTCCAAAAACAAAAGCTCCAAGGGCATCTAATGTTAAATACCCTTCTTGAAAACCTTTAAAAAATGCATCTGATGCATACACTTCACTAGGTGCCTGAATTCTTCCAATTGGGTGAATAAAAGCAACAACTACGAGCATCCCAATAACAGTCAATTTGATAGGAGTCAAAACTTTTCCAACTATATCAACAAGTTTTGTAGGATTAAGGGATAATAAGCATGTAACTGTGAAAAATAAGATTATAAATACTGTTAATGCAACAGGACCTGCATCATTTGATAAAAACGGTTTAATTCCAATTTCAAATGATACAGTTCCAGATCTAGGGATGGCATAAAAGGGACCAATCGCTAGATAGAGAACGATCGCAAATACAATACCAAACACCGGATGTACACGACTAGCTAAAGATTGCAAATCACTTTCACCTGAAAAAACAAATGCTGTTATTGCTAACAATGGTAAACCAACTCCAGTAACTAAAAAGCCTGCATTGGCTATCCATACATTATTTCCAGCCATTTGACCAAGCATAGGTGGAAAAATTAAATTTCCTGCTCCAAAAAACAATGCAAACAGCATCAATCCTATAATAATGATAAAAGAAGTAGGAACTTTATTTGACATAACAACTCCTCCGATTATACATTTGTATACGCTCTTTGTTTTCCCAATAATATATATTAATCTAGTTTATTCCAGCCTAGAGCACCATTGCGAAAGGCAATTTTATGCCCCGCTCTCTATAAGAGAATAGCAACAAGCTTTTAATTTAAATAATAGCTTACATTAATGGATATGAAGTTACGCCTAAACAAATCTTCTCACTTACTAGTTAAACGAGACATTTCCATAGATTTTTTCGTACAACGTTTCATAGCTGAAATGATAGCTGTTCTTAAACCTTTTTCTTCTAATGTTGCTACAGCTTCTATCGTCGTTCCCCCTGGAGAACAAACCATATCCTTCAATTCACCTGGATGTATTCCCGTTTCCAATACCATTTTTGCAGAACCTAATACAGCCTGAGCCGCAAATTTATAAGCCTGGTTTCTCGGCATACCGT
This sequence comes from Bacillus sp. F9_6S_D1_P_5, assembly GCF_054823925.1. Classification (NCBI taxonomy): domain Bacteria; kingdom Bacillati; phylum Bacillota; class Bacilli; order Caryophanales; family Bacillaceae; genus Bacillus; species Bacillus sp. F9_6S_D1_P_5. The sequence goes on from NZ_JBTREW010000038.1 coordinate 17,443, forward strand.
CAAGTACAGCAGCATCTGCCATGGCTTCTATAAACATATACACATATGCTGGAGAAGAACCACTAATAGATGTAACAACATCCATTAATTTTTCATTTACGACCTCCGTCTGGCCGAAACTATTAAATATATTTAGTACCTCTTTTATATCTTTTTCTGTAACCATTTCATTAAAAGATAATGCAGACATTCCTTCCCCAACAAGTACCGGTATATTCGGCATTACTCTAATAACCTTTAACTTTCTATCAAATTCATTCTCAGTGCTCTTAATACTTTTTCCTGCAGCAATAGTTACAACAATTACATCATTTTTTATTTGGTCTTTTATTTGGTTAATTACCGATGTGTATAAGTCTGGTTTAATTGATAAAATTAAAATGTCAGCACTGTTAGCGACTTCATTATTGTTAGTAGTTATAGTTATGCCATATTTATTACTAGCATTTTTTAAATTACTGACGTTTAAATCTGAACAAATTATTTGATTTGGAGACACTATATTTTTATTAATCATTCCACCTATCATAGCAATACCCATGTTTCCACATCCGATAAATCCTATTTGTTTATTCATAATAATTTGATCTTGCTCCTTCTATTCTAAACTTTATTGATTTTGAAATTATTATTCTAAATAAGGGCTATTACAATTACTGGTTTTATCAATAGAATTTAAAAATTCTCCTTCCTATAATGAGTTATGTTTTCGTATGTCGTTTACAAGCATGCATTTAAAAAAATGAAGAGACTTTCTATTCATAGAACTATTAAAAACAAGAGTAAAATGGTGATAATTTTTCGGAATTAATATTCTTTAACTATTCACCATTTTAAATAGAGCTTACATATTCCTCTAATAATTACTTATTTTCAAAATTTATAGTTACGCTTAAGAAAATGTATTTAAATTCCAAATAATTATCGCCGTAGATAGCATGAAACAAAGTAATGCAGGGATTATCATTAAAATAGATTGTTTTGCTCGAAACATATGAGCATGAATGGCTCCGACCATGAGAACTGCTAATAATATATTTGCTCCTAGCGCTAAGTATTGATTCCAAATACCACCGATTATACCTATTGCTCCAATAATTTCAATAAAACCAATTATAGACATAATCCATAATGGATATTGATATTGTTGCCAATGTTCCACCTGAAAAGATATACGAAAAATTTTTATGAATCCCCCTACTACAATAAAAATTGCTAAAACTACCTGAAGAACAATCATCATTTAAACTCGCTCCTTTTAAGACTTTGTTAATTTCCATGCTTCACAAGGAATAAATATATGCGTTTTACAAATATCAGAAAGGGAGATATACATAATTTAACTTTTTATACGCTAAGAACTAAGTAGATAACCTTTACTACATAATATTTTCTTAAGAAAAATATTTATTTTAATATATTTGCCTCTTTTGTTAACCTGAATAGATTGTTTTTAATTTCAGACATGCTGATATTTTTTCTTGAAACACCGGTTTCCACTGCAGCACGTGCGACAGCATATGCTACATGTGGCACCACCCTAGGATCAAACGGATTTGGAATGACATAGTTGACATGAAGCTCTTCTTCTGAAATTAACTCAGCTATTGCATAAACAGCTGCTAGCTTCATTTCTTCATTAATTTCTTTTGCTTGTACATCTAAAGCTCCACGAAAAACTCCAGGGAAAGCTAGTACATTATTTACTTGATTAGGAAAATCAGAACGTCCTGTACCAACTACTAGTGCTCCTGCTATTTTTGCTTTATTAGGCATAATTTCAGGTGTAGGGTTAGCCAAGGCAAAAATAATAGGATTATGATTCATAGAACGAATCATATCCTCATCAACTACATCTGCAGCTGATACTCCAATAAATACATCAGCATCAATAAGGGCCTCTGCTAATGTTCCCCGCTTCTGTTCTATATTTGTAATACGAGCTATTTCTTCTTTAAGCGCATTCATTCCAATAGGTCGCTGTTCATATATTATCCCTTTTGTGTCACACAAAATAACATTTTTTACATGCATATGAAGTAACAGCTTAACAATCGCTATCCCAGCAGCACCAGCACCATTCACAACGATTTGCACATCTTCAATTTTTTTATTTGTTAACTTAAGTGCATTAATTAGGCCAGCAATCGTTACAATAGCTGTACCGTGTTGATCATCATGGAAAACAGGAATATCACAAGATTTTCTTAGGCGCTCCTCAATTTCAAAGCATTGAGGTGCTGCAATATCTTCTAAGTTTATCCCACCAAAATTTGGTTCTAATAATTTAACAACTTCAACAATCTTATCCGGATTATTAGTGTTTAAACAAATAGGAAAAGCATCGATCTCAGCAAATGATTTGAAAAGTAAAGCTTTTCCCTCCATCACTGGCATAGCTGCTTTAGGTCCAATATTCCCAAGACCTAATACTGCAGTTCCATCGGATATAACTCCAACTAGATTCCCTTTCATTGTATAATCATATAATTTGCTTTCATCTTTATAAATCTCTAGGCATGGCTCAGCAACACCTGGTGAGTAAGCGAGACTTAAATCCGTTGAATTTTGTACTTTAACTTTAGAATAAACACCAATCTTCCCTTGTTTTTCTTTATGCATTTTCAATGTTTCATCTCGTAAAGGTGACATGTAATTTCGCTCCTATAATTAAGTTAAGAGTTCATTAACTCTATCTTAAACTTGATATTGTATGATATAAGTAAGACTTCTAATATAATCATTATTTATTTTTATAACCTTTTAACATATCTTTTGCATAACGATTGGGGTATAAAGTATTTAACATATTGTATGGACTTCCCTTCCAATATCTTCTTAATGGTGTCCATAACTTATGTTTAATTAACCATCTTTGTGTGTACATAGATAGTAATTGCTCCTCTGTTAGTTTTTCCTTTTCTTCAATAGTCCACTTCAGCGCCTCTAATGCTTTTTTTTTAGTCCAAAAATCGGTAGGTGTGAATTTATATTCCCATTCTTTATTTTGACCAGGATATAATTCATTGATCATGGAGTACGGACTGTTATTCCAGAATATTTGACAAGGGGAAATTAATTTATGAATAGTAAGCCATTTTACACTGTAAACTTGTAATAATTGAAAAGAAGTTAATTTTTCTTTTTCTTCAATAGTCCACCTTAATGCTACCAATGCTTTTTCTTTAGTCCAAAAATTGTTAGGAGTCATACTAAATTCCCACTCTTTAAATTTATTAGGATATAAAGAATTTATCATTGCATAAGGGCTACCATTCCAATACATAACTAATGGTGCACTGAGTTTATTTTTCTCTAACCATTTTTTACTATAGAATTTGAGTAGTTCTACTTTACTTAGCTTTTCTTTTTCTTCGACAGTCCATTTTAATGCTTCAAGAGCTTTTTCTTTAGTCCAAAAATTTAATGGTGCCATACCGAACTCCCACTCTTTAAATCTATTAGGATATAAGTCTTCAATCATCTTATAGGGACTGTTATCATAACCATGTTTGAGCGCGCCGAGTAATCGATATTTTATAATTAAAGGGGTATTCCATTTTTGTTTAATATCCTCTTCATTCCATTTTAAAATTGTTTCAATTAAATATTTTGTAACCCTTTTAGATAGCTCTCTATTGCTATCTTCTTTCCATGTATTCGGTGGAAACCTACTTCTTTTACCATCTAATATTTCTTGATAGATTTCTTCTATTTGCACTGCTTTCGCTTGCACTTCAAACTCCCTCCTATTCAAGACATATAACGATTCCTCTTTCCTAACATTAAATAGTAACTATTGTGATCTACTTTTATAACGCAAAAGAAACGTATAGGATAAAATCATTTCTTTAATTTATAATAAGAAGGACATAAAAAAACAAAAAGTTACAAAAATTTTTAAATTAAAATTTTTGTAACTTTTTGTTTTTGTGTAAATATAAGGTCAATTAAGACGTCTCACCGTTTTAAACTTGACGCTCCATAATCTTGTATAGTTACATTTATATGATATTTAATCGGTACCTTACTAAATGTTCGATCCCAATCTTTTTTGACTTCCTCCCATGTTCTCGGGTGTTTAATTCTTAATTGGTTGCCAAAACCCGCAATATCGACTTGATATTCTTTTTGTATTTTTTTTATAACATGATGTACTAAGTGCTTTACTTCATTTTCAATAGCTTTTTCTTCCCTTTTTAAAAATTCATTTTCAAAATCTTTTCCTGATTGCACCCAATTTTCAGACAAACGTCCTTCTGATTCAATGTTTACATCAAAGGAAATATTATTTCCGTTAACATGTGGTATGATTTTGCTTTTTATTGACTTTATTTCGTATATAATGAGTTTCTTTGATTCTTTATCAAAAGTTTTTACCACACCACCATTCCTTTTTCCGTTTATCCATACTACTCCTTCCAATTCCTGTTCATTTAAAAAGCCCATCAATTTTTTTGTCTTTCCTTTAATTACAGCAGCTCCTGCAAATTTTGTTTCCCCATTCATCGAGATTACATTTTGCAAAAGAAAACTGGACCCTGACCGCATCTTTCCTTCTAATTTAGCGAGCGATACAGGAGGTAAAATCCTTGTTGTTCTATTTCTATTATCTGCAATTCCAGACAAACGAAATGCTGGGATTTCTCCTTTTTTGTTTGATTCCAGTACCTCCTTCGCTAGCCCCTTGCTAATTAAGATCATAGAGCTAAGCCGAACTTCATTGTCACGGAGATACTGCTCAAGTAATTGTTCTAAACTGTATGTACGTACAAGACTATCACTAATAACAATGTTTTTTAAATGCGGGCTGAACATTTCGCTCTCTCTTTTCAATGAAAGCTCCCGAACAATTTGATGAATGGAATCACCGGTCTCTGAAACATTTATATAACGTTTTTGTTGTCCGTTTCCTTTACTTTGTGCTTGCGAACTAACAATTTGATAAGTAGCTGTTATAAGATTTTTTTTAGAATATCCTCCTTCCTCATCCTCTTTCTCAATTGTTGAATCCTTCCCTTTATCTAGTGCTATACCTGCAGTTAAACTCAACTCTTCTACTTCTTTACTGCTCCAACATCCTGTTAAAAATAGGAGCACCAGCATCGATAACAAAGCCAAATAGAACTGCATATAATTAAATTTCTTTTTCACACTATTCCTCCTTTTAATCGCTTAATAATAAGAAGGAGCAGTGGCAGTAAACCAAATAAAAATATAGCAGCATTACCGAGCATATCCCCCAATTTAAGCAAATGATTTATATTTTTCGAAGTCATAGCAATGATGTAAATGATTGGAATCAAAGCAAAAATAAACGGATGAATACTCTTTTTAAAGAGTTGGGCTAATCCTAATGCAGCTGCATAGTAACTAATCGTATAGGTAGCAAATATTTGCATAATCCATATTACAAGTAGTAAAGATTCAAAACGTTCAAATATCAAACCAGAAATTTCAAAACTGCGCATAAGGTCAATTGTCGGCCATGTTCTTGTTACAACCCCATCAATTGATAATGCTCCGATGACCATTACAACAGTTATTACATAAAAGATTAACGGAATAGAAATTCCAACTAAAATAGCTTTTACTGCTTTATTTCGTTGTTCCATAAACACCAAAAGAATTAACATAATTTCAGGACCTGTATATGCGAGAGACGTTGTTTTTATCCCATCTAACACTGGTTTAATCCCAAAACCCAATACGGGACGGAGATTATCTATCTCAAATATTCCGATACTCATAAAGGAAATGACTAAAAAAATAAAAACAGTAATAGGGAATATTATTTCAAACATCCGTGCAATTGAGTTAATACCACTCATAATCAAATAGAGACCTATCCACATAAAAGGCATAATAATAGCCCATGTAGGAGTTCCTTCGAGCAAAAAAAAGCTTATTACTTCTGCCATTGAACGAATTTGAAAAGCTGAGGTTGTAAGAAAATAACCTATAATAAGAAAACTAAGTAACCTGCCTATCCATTTCCCTACAATTTCTTGACTGTATTGATAAAAGGTTTTTTCTGGGAATCCTTGACTTAATTTGACCATGATTACTCCTGAAACCATTGCGAGGATTCCACCTAATATCACACTTAGCCATACATCTGGTGTTTTCACTTTTTCCACAGATGCTCTAGGCAGAGTGAGGATTCCTGTTCCGAGTATGTAATTTACAATAATAACAACTGCTTGCGAAGTTGTTATTCGGTCTTGGGATTTAGTAATCACTGAAGGCCACTTCCTTTCATCATCAGCTACTTTTTGCGGATAGTTTTTTTAGTATGCATTATTTTTGGTCTACGTCTCATTATTTTTAATGGCATGCGAACCATAAAATCTTTCCAGTCACTAAATCGATACGGAACAGCAGGGCTAGTATAAGGAACGCCAAAACTTTTCAGTTTCACTAAATGACTGCAAAGTAAAAGAAAGAAGAGAATAACTCCATACAAGCCAAATATCGCAGCACAAAACATAGCTACAAAACGAAGAATGCGTAACGTAATTCCCACACTATATTGTGGGATAGTAAAAGAAGAAATAGCTGTTACCGCAACAACGATAACCATTATTGGACTAACAATTCCTGCTTCTACGGCAGCCTGACCAATTATTAAACCGCCCACAATTCCCATTGCAGGTCCAATCGGTTTAGGCAGACGTAAACCTGCTTCTCGTAAAACTTCGATGGCTACTTCCATAATCAACGCTTCGATTAAAGCGGGAAAAGGAACTCCTTCTCGCGATCCGATAATAGAAATAGCTAGCTTAGTGGGAATTAATCCTGGATGAAATGAAATAAAAGAAATATACAGTGCTGGAGCAAATAATGAAACAAAAGCTGTCATGAAGCGTAATAAGCGGAGAAGCGTACCAGGAATCCACCTTTCATAATAATCTTCTGGTGATTGCAGCAGCATACTAAATGTAACTGGAGCAATTAAAACAAATGGTGTTCCATCTAACAAAATAGCTACTCGACCTTCCATCAAAGCACTAATAACACGATCAGGTCGTTCTGTATTTTGAATCTGTGGAAAAGGACTGAGATAATTATCTTCAATGAGTTGCTCTATATAACCAGATTCGAGTACACTGTCTATGTCAATTTTCTGAATTCTACTTTTTATTTCTTCCACCAATTCTGTACTAGCAAGATCTTTAATAAATGCGACAACTAACTCTTTCTTTGCACGTTCTCCTACCGGTAGCTTTACTAATGATAAGTTCTCATCCGCACAATGCCGTCGCAAAAGTGAGGTATTATCACTTAATACTTCAGTAAAACCGACCCGTGGCCCTCTGACTAATGCCTCTGATACTGGTTCTTCCATGTTTCGTTTATTTGCTTTTGTTGTACCAAGAATAAACACATCTGCTAAACCATCAATTAAGAGAGCTGTTGAACCTATCAATACTTTGGATATCAAATCTTTTATGTAATGGACTTCTGCTACTTCACTAATTGTAAGAACTTTATTTTTAATATATTCTTTTGAAACAGTCCCCTCCACATAAGAAGATTCATTTTTATATTCGTCAGAAAAATCATCCATTAGTAACTTCATAATGTGTTTGTCAATGATCTCTTTATCTGATAGACCATCAACAAAAATGATCCCAGCTTGAATATCTGTGCGTCCAATATTAAACTTCCGAAAACGAACATCAGAATTATGTCCGATCTGTTGCTTTATAAGTTCTAAGTTAGAGGCAAAATCATTTGTGAAATGAACGGTTGTATTTTGAGAAGGTTTATACTCTTGTTTCGTTTTATTTTGAATATTATTTTTCTTCACTTGTTTGTCTCTTGACTTCCACCAACTCATTCTTCCCACTCTTTCTCTGACATACGAACCCAATGAAAAAATCTTGAGATAGTATACGGAATTAAAAACAAAATAAAAGCTTGTACAAAGACTTTCCAATCTGGAAGATAAGAAGTAATTATGTTCCACATGTTTATCACCCAATTTATATACTCTACTAGGATTGAGACTTCTAAAGAACGGTATGTACTTAATAAAAAATAACTGTAAGATTAAAGAGCATAAAAGCAAGACATTATGCTTATTTAGTACCAATAACCTAATTAATATAAAAACATTTCTGACCTAAAATACCATTTCCAATTATAGTTTGTTAAATATTATCTCCTTTTCCCTTATTTGTATGCCTGCATTTGAATTTCAAATAATATGAGTATCAATGATATTTTCTCTTAAAGAAAAAAAGATGCTAGAAGATAGCATCTTTTTTTCAGGCTGTGGAGAAAGTCTTCTCCACAGCCTATTTTTGTGTCTGAACCTCTTTTTATGTGTCAACACTGATAAAAAAGAGGAAAAG
>NZ_JBTREW010000039.1:0-22801 GCF_054823925.1 Bacillus sp. F9_6S_D1_P_5
TGGATCCATTATAACGAGGTTTTTTGATAAAAATACACAAAAACCCCGAATCATAGGGCTTTTTTTAAGTGTCCATGATTCGGGGTACAGTTCATTCCGGAAGGTTTCTTTTTATTTTGTAACTAATACTTTTTGATTTACAGGTGTTACAGGCTCTTCACCGTTTAATGCGGCTAAAATATTTCTTACTGCCATTTCAGCCATCGCATCACGCGTTTCGAATGTTGCATTTCCTACGTGAGGAGCTAGTACTACATTCTTTAATCCTTTTAGCTCTTCCGTAATTTTCGGTTCAAATTCAAACACGTCAAGAGCCGCCCCTTCAATTTCATTCGTTTTTAATGCATGAGCAAGTGCAAATTCATGCATAATTGGTCCACGTGAAGCATTTATAATATACGCTGTTTTCTTCATCATTTTGAACTGTTCCTCATCAATCATATGATGTAATTTCGGATTATACGCACAGTTAATTGTAATAAAGTCTGCTGTTTGTAATAATTCTTCCAATGTTACATATGTTGCTTCCAGTTCACTTTCAGCTTCAGGCTTTCGATTTGGTCCTGTATATAAAATATTCATTCCAAATGCTTTTGCACGCTTTGCAACTGCCTTTCCGATTTCTCCAAGGCCAATAATTCCAATTGTCTTACCGTGTACTTCGCGGCCTAAGAAAAACAACGGTGCCCATCCATTAAATCCAGTTGTACGACATAACGTATCACCTTCAGGAATTCTACGTGCAGCTGCTAAAAGAAGTGCAAATGTTAATTCAGCTGTCGCTTCCGTTGATACTTTCGGTGTATTCGTTACCGAAATCCCTTTTTCTCCAGCATACGTGTAATCAATATTATCGTAACCAGCACCATAGTTTGCAACGATCTTTAAATTAGGTGCCGCATCAATCACTTCTTTTGTCACCTTTGTAGAAAGTAAGCTTAACAATGCATCTTTATCTTTTACACGCTCTGTTAATTCATCTAAAGAAATTAACGCCTCTTTATCGTACATTTCTACATCATGATCCTTTAATAGTTCTAATCCGATTGCTGGAATTTTCCCTGCTACTAATATTTTTGCCACTACTAACACCTCTTCTACAGAAAATAAGATAGCTCTTATCTTTCATTGTAAGAAATCCACATATAAAAACCAAGGAATTTGATTATAGTTTTGAAAATCGACACTTTTCCATGAAAAAAGAGGAGATGCAAGTCTCCTCTCTTCTTATGCTTTCTCTTGTGATTCTTTTCCAAGCTTCACATCGATCGTTCCTTCTGCAACTGTATCACTAATTTGTTCCTCGATAACGGATTGAGAAGTAGCATTCGTTTCAGAAGTATACGCTTGTTGCTGTGCACCTTGTACATTTTGTTTATTTTGTTGTCTCGCCATTTCTTTACCCTCCTTTTTATTCTTTCTTATTTTGAACAAAAAGGTAGGTTTTCATCAAAAAATCATGATCATTTTAAAATTGTAACTTCTTCTTCAAACAATCGCATCGTTCTTACTCGTTTCGTAAATGTAGCTACATGCGAAATATCATGATTGCGTAACGTCTTTATATTCTCTTCCACATATTTTCCTAAATGATTCGGATAATGAGCATCTGAGGAAAGTGTAATCGGGACCCCGTGCTTAGCTAATACTTGTAAATATAGTGGACTCGGGCACATCTCGCGCACAGGGTATCGATAGTACAATCCCGCATTTATTTCCGTTGCCGTATTTGTTTCTACTAACGCACGCGCAATTTCCTTATAATAAGAAAGTTGTTCATTCTCATCTAGTCGGTAATTAAATACTTTTATGTTATCAAGATGAGCTATTATATCAAATAACTCAGAACGAACTGCACACTCCACCGTTTTGAAAAACGTATCATATAAAGCATATAAGTCATGTTCCTTAAAATATTCTTTCGTATCTGGATTATCAAATCCCCATCCATTTAAAAAATGAACAGAACCAATTACATAATCAAAATCTCCTAATGCGAGTAAAGATTGTAATTGTTGTTCACCACCAATAAAATAATCCGCTTCAATTCCAAGTTTAAGCGTAACACCTCTTTTACTCCACCGTTCTTTTGCCTCTTCAATTGCCTTTGTAAAATCATGTAGTGACGCTACCCTTACTTGGTCTAACCATTCCTTCTGTAAACGACCAAGCTTCGAATCACTAATATCGACATATCTTTCATAGTATTCTTTCGCTTCATAAAAACGGTATAAATGATCGACAATCCCAACTTCTTTTATACCTTTTCGCAAAGCTTCTTCTAAATATAAATCAATCCATTTCGTTGTAAATGGCCCTTCTTTCACACGCCTTTGCAGACGTTCTTGTGTTTTCACAAGCCATTCCATAGAATGTTTTTCTTCTTTAAGTGGTTCATAATGTTGCAGTGCTTCATTTATTTTAGCTAGCCATCCTATTGAATACGGCCCTTCTTCTAAATGAATGTGATAATCCACTTTCATACATATTCCCCCTTATAATGTATCTATTTCTCTTCTGTCCCCTAATCTCGAAAGCTTCCCATTTCTTTCTGTTACTTCCTCCATAATATCTTCTAATGATATATTTTTTTCGGCTAATAAAACGAAGCAGTGATACAATACATCAACCATTTCTTTCACTAACTCTTCTTTATCATTATTTTTAGATGCGATAATTACTTCCGTACATTCCTCACCAATTTTCTTTAAAATTTTATCTTCTCCTTTTGAAAACAAGTAATTTGTATATGATTCAGGAAGTGGATTTCTCTTTCGTTCTTCAATTGTTCCAAATAGTAATGTAAAGGCGTTTTCCATATGTATCCCCCTAAATAATTTTGTAATGAAAACATGTCTTCTCTCCCGTATGACAAGCAGGTCCCACTTGCTTTACGACGACAACAATTGAATCTTGATCACAATCTAAATAAAGAGATTGCACAGATTGGATATGTCCTGATGTTTCTCCTTTATTCCATAACGACCTTCTTGAACGAGAATAAAACCATGTTCTTTTCGTCTCTAGCGTTTTTTCATATGCTTCTTCATTCATATAAGCTAGCATTAAAACTTCTTTTGTACCTTCTTCAATTACGACTGCTGGTAGTAGTCCTTTTGAAAAGTTAGGTTTCATAACCGCACCTCAACGTTTCCATTTTTTAATTTTCTCTTTACGTCCTGCACTGTCGCCTCACCGTAATGAAAGATGGATGCAGCTAAAGCTGCATCAACTGTTGTCTTTTGAAAAACTTCTATAATATGATCAGCATGACCACATCCGCCTGACGCAATGACTGGTACGGAAACACTTTTTGAAATTTCTTCTGTTAAACGAAGGTCATATCCGTTTTTCGTTCCATCTGCATCCATACTCGTTAACAAAATTTCACCTGCTCCTAGCTCGGTAACACGCTTTGCCCACCAGATTGCATCCATTCCTGTATCAACTCTTCCGCCGTTCACATATACATTCCACTTACCTTCTGCTACTTTTCTAGCATCAATTGCGACGACGATACATTGTGAGCCAAAGTGTTCTGCCCCTTCTTTGATTAGCTTCGGATTTCGCACTGCTGCTGAGTTAATTGAAACTTTATCTGCTCCAGCTCTTAGTAAATTGTACATATCTTTAACACTTGAAATCCCCCCGCCAACTGTAAGAGGAATAAATACTTTTGAAGCTGTTTTTTCTACAACATCTATAATCGTTTTTCGTCCTTCATGCGTTGCCGTAATATCTAAAAATACTATTTCATCTGCTCCCGCCTCGTTATATAAAGCGGCTATTTCAACAGGATCACCGACGTCTTGTAATCCTATAAAATTTACACCTTTTACGACTCGCCCTTCTTTCACATCTAGACAAGGAATAATTCGTTTCGCTAACATGACTTTGTTACCTCTAACACTTCTTCTAAATCAATCGTTTTCTCGTAAAGGGCCTTACCAATTATGACGCCGTATATATTCATATCATTTAATTTCTTCACATCTTGAATAGATGCCACTCCTCCAGAAGCAATAAGGCGAATAGAAACGCTTTTTTGTAGTAACTCCAATTGCTCTACATTCGGCCCTGAAAGTGTCCCGTCTTTCGAAATGTCTGTAAACACAATCGTTTGAACACCTACATTCTCCATTTGCTTCGCTAAATCAATGTAAGAAATTTCAGACATATCAAGCCAACCTCTCGTTGCTACGAAACCATTTTTCGCATCAATACCAACAATGATTTTCTCTTTATATAGAAGAACTGCTTCTTCTAAAAACGCCTTATCATAAAGAGCGGCTGTTCCTAAAATCACTTTGTCTACCCCTACTGACAATAGCTTCTCTACCGCTATAAGTGATCGAATTCCTCCTCCAACTTGCACTTGAATTCGTACTGCCTTACAAATTCTTTCAATGACAGACAAGTTTAACGACTCGCCAGCAACTGCACCATCTAAATCAACAATGTGTAGTGTTTTCGCTCCCAATTTTTCAAATATAATTGCTTGTGCAACCGGATTTTCATTCATTACTGTTTCTTTACTAAACTCGCCTTGATAAAGTCTAACGCATCGACCTTCTTTTAAATCGATAGCTGGGAAGATTTCCATGCTTCTACCACTCCTTTGAAATTTTTCAACATTTGCATTCCTATGTCACCACTTTTTTCAGGATGAAACTGTGCGCCATATATACTTCCTTTTGCTACAAAACCAGGTACGTTCACTCCATATTCACTTATTCCATACACAATTTCATTTGGACAATCTGCGTAATAAGAATGGACATAATATACGAAAGAACCATCCTCTACTCCATTCCAAAGTGCTATTTCTCCCTCTTTCTTTAACTCATTCCATCCCATATGTGGAATCTTATAAGGAACCTTTAACTTTCGAATAACACCTGGCAATAAACTTAATCCGTTACAGTCTTGTAGTTCCTCACTTTTTTCAAATAATAGCTGCATTCCTAAGCAAATGCCTAGAAGCGGTTTTCCTGACCGCCCGACTTCTTTTAACACACTCACTAAATCTTTTTCTTCCAATACATCCATCGCTTTTGGAAATGCACCTACTCCTGGTAAAATCACTCCATCACTTCTAAAAATCTCTTCTTTTTCACTCGTTACGATGTAATCTGCTCCAATATATTTTAATGCTTGTTCTACACTACGAATATTTCCCATTCCATAATCTATAATAGCAATCAATTACAACATCCCTTTCGTTGAATTTACACCAGTAATGTTGGCATTTCTTTCGACTGCTTCTCTAAGCGCTCTACCAAATGCTTTAAACAATGCTTCAATTTTGTGATGTGTATTGCTTCCATATAAAATGCGAGCATGTAATGTAATATTGGCAGCATGAGCAACTGCTCTAAAAAACTCTTCCGTTAGTTCTGTATCAAAATCCCCTAGCTTCGGATTCGTTAATTCTCCTTGAAATACAATATACGAGCGTCCACTTATATCAATTGCAACAAAGCCTAAAGACTCATCCATCGGTACATATGCTGCGCCGTACCTGTTAATCCCCTCTTTACTTTGCAATGCTTCTTTCAAACAATTTCCGAGTACAATTCCAACATCTTCAACTGTATGATGCGCATCAACAAATACATCGCCTTCCGCCTCCACTTGCAAACCGAATCTTCCATGCCTTGCAAATAAAGTTAGCATATGATCAAAAAATCCAACTCCCGTTTGTACAGAAACGCTCTTTCCTTCATCAAGCTGCAAACTTAATTTTATTTTTGTTTCTGTCGTCTCACGTATTTGACTAGACTCACGCATTATTCTTCCTCCCCAAATCTTATTTGAATTGCTCTCGCATGCGCATGTAACCCTTCTTTATTGGCAAGTTCTACAATATGATGTTGTACATCTTTTAACGCTTCCTCCGTATAAAACAGAAAGCTTGATTTTTTCACGAAATCATCGACTGATAACGGCGAGAAAAATCTTGCCGTTCCACTTGTCGGTAACACGTGATTCGGTCCTGCTAAATAATCACCGAGCGGTTCTGGTGCATATGGTCCAAGAAAAATAGATCCTGCATGTTTCACATAAGCTAGAGCATTCATCGGTTCTTTTATATGTAACTCTAAATGTTCCGGGGCGATTTCATTCGATAATTGTAGTGCCTCATCTAAAGAAGGAACGATAAAAACAGCTCCATTTCTATTCATCGATTCACGTGCAATTTCGCTTCTTGGTAATGTTTCCAACTGTCTTTCTATCTCTTTTTCTACTTCTTTTGCTAACTCTATATTCGTTGTAATACAAATTGCTGTTGCTCTCTCGTCATGTTCTGCTTGTGACAGTAAATCAGCAGCGATATATTTTGCATTACCGGTTTCATCAGCAATAACTACTATTTCTGACGGTCCAGCAATCATATCAATATTTACTATTCCGTATACTTCTCGTTTCGCTAGAGCGACGTACAAATTTCCTGGTCCAACTATTTTATCCACTTTCGGAATCGATTCCGTCCCATACGCTAAAGCAGCAATTGCTTGCGCACCACCTATCGTATAAATTTCATCTACTCCTGCAAGGCTTGCAGCAACTAAAATATGTGGATCAATCCCTCCTTCTCTCGGCGGTGTTACCATTACAATCTTTTTCACACCAGCGAGTTTTGCTGGCAATACATTCATTAATACTGACGAAGGATATGAAGCAGTTCCGCCCGGCACGTATACTCCTACATTCTCTAATGGCCGAATGATTTGTCCTCTAATGATGCCTTCACTCTCGCAATCGAATATGGATTGCCTTTTTTGCTTTTCATGATACGAAATAATATTTTTCTGCGCCTCTTGTAACGCTTCTAAAAATGAATTCTCGACAAACATACTCGCTTGTTTTATTTCTTCTTCACTTACGCGAAATTCTTTAACCTTTACACCATCAAACTTTTTTGTATAAAAAGATAGGGCCTCATCCCTACTTTCCCTTACATTTTGAACGATTTCACTTACACTTCTTTGAACAGTTTCTTCTATTATATTAGCGTTTTCTCGTAGCAATTTTATTTTCGATAACGCCTCTTTGAAATCTTCATAAACGATTTCCATTTTAATCCCCCTATTTTCCTGATAAAATTTCTTGTTCCATCATATTTATAATACTGAATATTTCGTCTTTTTTAGTTTTTAATGCAGCCTTATTTACAATCATTCGAGCGGATATAGAACACATTTCTTCAAATACAATGAGCCCGTTTTCTTGTAATGTTTTTCCTGTTTCAACAATATCAACAATCGCATCTGCCAATCCAAGAATAGGCGCAATTTCTACCGAACCTTCTATTTTTATAATTTCTACATCTTCTCCTTTATCATGAAAATAGTTAGAAGTAATATGTGGATATTTCGTCGCAATACGTTTCTTCCGGTAGCTCTTCGCGTTATAAGTAGGAATAGAAGCAACACAAAACTTACACACACCTACTCCTAAATCCAACATTTCATAAATATCTTTCTCGTTTTCCATTAAAACATCTTTTCCAACGACTCCAATATCAGCTACTCCATGTTCCACATAAGTAGCAACATCTACTGCTTTCACTAAAATAAATGAGATATCTGTATTTTTACTTTGAAAGACAAGCTTTCTTCCTTTATTTTTGAGTTCTGAACAATCAATTCCAATTTGCTCAAAGAGCGGAATCACATGTTTTTCTAATCTTCCTTTCGTTAACGCAATTTGAATGTTACGCATGAAGTTTCTCCTTCTTTCTGGACTACCCATTTTTCTTTCCACACATATTCCACTAATGATTCATTCTTTGCCTCAACGACCGTTCCGATTTGATTTTTTCTTGCAAATTGAAAGGTGTCATTTACATTAGAGAATAAAGATAGCTCTACTTTTTTTCCGTCCTTTTGAAGTAAACTTCGTAATCGTTCCGCTTCTGCTAATCTATTTAACTCATAATGAATGATAATATCTATTCTCTTTCGTTCATATGGCTCTTGTTGCTCTTGTAGTGCCTTCACAATTTGATTGACTTGCACCGCGAGTCCAACAGCCGGCAACATTTCTCCAAAATTTCCAATTAGCTCATCATATCTTCCGCCACTAACAATTTCTTCCCCAATTTCATATATATACCCTTTGAAAATAACACCTGTATAATAATCCAAATGTTGAATCATACCTAAATCAATTGATATGTAAGATCCATAGCCTAGTTTTTCAATCGCTTCATATATTTCTTTCACTCTTGCAATAGCCATTTTCATTTCATTACTTGAGGCAAGTTTTTCTGCCTCCTCAATCACTTCTAAATTCCCAAAAAGCCTTGGTAATTTCTCCAGTAATCTGACTGTTTCATCACATCGATCTAATTTCTTTTCTCTAATAAAATTTGATAGCGCAGCATAATTTTTACTTTCAATATACGTTCTAAGTACTTTCTCTTCTTCCTCATGAATAGAGAGCTTTTTTACAATACATTTATATAACTGCACTTGCCCAATCTCTATTGTAAAAGATTGTACTTTCAACTTTTGAAGTGATTGAATAACGCTTATGACACATTCAATTTCCGCTCTTACATTATCAATCCCGATAATTTCAATACCACTTTGTACAATCTCATTATATTTTCCAGTAAGAGACTCATTCGCTCGAAATACATTCCCGCTATACGTTACTTTAAGTGGCGTATCACATCTCTGCGTTCCAATCACTCTCGCTAAAGGAATTGTCATATCTGGACGCAAGACGATAATCCGTCCCTTTTCATCAAAAAATTTATACATCTTTTCTTCATCTATCGGTCTATTTTGAAAGGCAAACACATCATAAAATTCAATTGTAGGTGTCCTTATTTCTTCATAACCTCTCTCTAAAAAAGTACGCCTTAATTTTTGCTCCACTTCTTCAATTAACGTACATTCTTCGAATAAATAATCTCTCGTTCCATTTGGGTTTGCACGCTTCCATTTTGTCATCTAAATTCTCACACCTTTCCCTTTCTAATGTATGCCTATTTCATTCACCTAAACCGAAAATAAAAAGAGCCTTGTAGACAAAATACCTACAAGGCTCTTTAGTAGAGTGTAGGTACAACGGGAATAACCCTTGTGCCTACACGTTTTCACGCTAGGTTCAAGGGCTTTATGTATGATGATGTAGTTGTGTAAGCATTTTAATAGATTGCATTGTTTTCATAATACTTACTCCCTTTCTCCTCTGATTTTTACATAGTATATAATACTTAATTCTGAATGTAAATACATTTTGAACATTCCGTTATTTCTTAATATAAAGCTACTTTCCTTTCATATTCTACAATTTCTTGTTCATATTGCATCGTAATACTAATTTCGTCTAGACCATTTAATAATTTCTCTTTCCACATTTTCTCGATTGTAAAATGAAGCCTGTGCGTACTCGTTGTAATGACTTCATTCTCTAAATCTACTTCTATTTGTTCTCTCGCATCCGTTTTGGCAAGTTGTTCGCGCATTTCTTTATCCATTACAATTGGTAACATACCATTTTTCATACAATTCATATAAAAAATATCTGCAAACCCGCCAGCGACAATAACGCGAAAACCATAATCAGCAAGCGCCCAAGGTGCATGTTCTCTTGAAGAACCACATCCAAAATTATCACCTGTAATTAATATACTCGCTCCTTTTCTTTCGTGTGCATTAAGTGGGAAATTAGGGTTTTCTTGTCGTTCATTATCATAACGCCACTCATCAAATAAATATTTTCCAAATCCCGTCCTTTCAATTCTCTTTAAATATTGCTTCGGAATAATTTGATCTGTATCAATGTTATCATTCATCAGTACTGCGGCAGTACCTTTATGAATACGAAATGGCTCCATCATAACTCTCCTTTCTAGTATCAACAAAATGACCATATAACGCAGCTGCTGCCGCCATTGCTGGGCTAACCAAATGTGTTCGCGCTCCTTTTCCTTGTCTTCCTTCAAAATTACGGTTTGAAGTGGAAGCACAATGTTCTCCTTCAGGTACTTGATCTGGATTCATTCCAAGACACATTGAACATCCAGGTTCTCTCCATTCAAATCCTGCTTCTTCAAAGATGTGATGTAGTCCTTTTTGCATCGCAGCTTCTCTTACTCTTTTCGATCCAGGCACAACGAGTGCTCGCACACCTTCTTTTACCTTTCTCCCTTTCACAACAGATGCAGCAATTTCTAAATCAGAGAGCCTGGAATTTGTACAAGATCCAATAAAAACATGCTGAACTGGAATGTCATACGTACTTTGTCCAGGGCTTAATCCCATATAAGAAAATGCTCTTTCGTCATTTGCATCATGCTTTTCTGGCAATTTTTCATCAATACGAACACCCATACTCGGGTTTGTTCCCCACGTAACGTACGGTGCTAAATCCGTCACATCTATCAAAATATGTAAATCATACATTGCATCTACATCTGTATAAAGTTCAGACCATTTTTTCTCGAAAGTTTCATAGTCTTTCGGTGCATATTTACGCCCTTTTACGTAAGTAAATGTTTTTTCATCTGGTGCTATAATGCCAGCCTTCGCTCCTCCTTCAATTGCCATATTACAAAGCGTCATTCTCTCTTCCATCTCCATAGCTCCAATTGTCTCTCCGTAAAATTCCATTACGTATCCAGTTCCAACTGCTACACCGTACTTTGAAAGGAGATGCAAAATAATATCTTTTGCGTAAACACCTTTCTGTAATTTCCCTTTTAACTCAATGCCCATCGCTTTCGGTTTACGTTGCCATAACGTTTGCGTTGCCAATACATGTTCCACTTCACTCGTACCAATGCCGAATGCTAGCGCACCAAACGCACCGTGCGTTGCTGTATGACTATCACCACAAACAATTATTTTTCCTGGCTGCGTGAGCCCTAGTTCTGGTCCGATAACATGAACGATCCCTTGCTCTTCATCTCCGATATCCGCTAATGGCACCTGAAATTGTTTACAATTTTCCCGAATTGTATCTAGTTGCTGCTTCGCAATGCGATCGGTAATATTCCAAACATCTTTCGTTGGGATATTATGATCCATCGTTGCGAATGTTAAATCTGGTCTGCGGACCGTTCGATTTGTAAGCCGCAAGCCTTCAAAGGCTTGCGGTGACGTTACTTCATGAACAAGGTGCAGATCGATATATAATAAATCCAATCCATTTTCGTTTGTCGTAACTACGTGTCTTTCCCAAAGTTTATCTAGTAACCTTTTCCCCATTATCTCCCTCTCCCTACTAGCGCTTGCTCTTCCATTTCTTGCATAACTGCCTTCGTAAATGAAGTTGTCGTTTCAGTCCCGCCGATATCAGCTGTACATTTTCCTGATTTAAGGACTGCTGAAATTGCTTCTTCAATTGCACACCCTTCTCTCGTTAATCCGAACGATTGCCCCAGCATCATCGCAACAGAGCGCATCATCGCAATTGGATTCGCCTTATTTTTCCCGGCAATATCTGGCGCTGATCCGTGAATAGGCTCATATAATGAAGGTCCCTTTTCCGCGTGACTTGCTGATGGAAGCATTCCTAATGATCCAGCTAATACCGAAGCTTCGTCGCTCAAAATATCTCCAAATAAATTTTCCGTTACAATTACATCAAACCGTCCTGGATTCCGAATTAACTCCATCGCAGCGGCATCTACTAAAATATGTTCTAGTTCAACGTCTGGATAACGAAGTGCTACTTCTTCTGTCACATTTCTCCATAGTTTACTAGACTCTAAAACATTCGCCTTATCAATCGATGTTACTTTTTTCTTCCGCTTACTTGCTAGTTGAAAGGCATAGGAAACGATACGTTCAATTTCATGACGATGATACGTAAGTGTATCTGTTGCTACTTCGTCCGTTCGTTCTTTCGGATAAGAAAAATAAATCCCACCTGTTAACTCACGAACGACAACGAAATCAATTTCATCAGCCTTTTTTAATGGCGATAAATGTGCCGTTGCGCTTTCTACTGTTACAGGGCGAACATTCGCAAATACACCAAGCCCTTTTCTTAAAGCTAATAATCCTTTTTCCGGTCTTTCTTTCGCACCATCCCACCTTGGTCCACCAACCGCTCCTAGTAATACCGCATCACTTGTTAAACAGGCGGCAAGCGTCCGTTGTGGTAATGGTTGCCCATTTAAATCGATAGCACTCCCGCCAAAGTACTCATCTTGCAAATGAAAACGATGCCCATATAGCCTCTCTACCATATGCAATACTTCCTTCGCACTTTCCATAACTTCTGGGCCAACACCATCACCAGCTAAACAAACGATACGTTTTTCCAATTTCAACACTCCTTTTAACTGAATTTTCAGAACTTTAATTAGATAGATGAGAAATGCTTCTCTCACCTATCTAAAACTTATTTCACAAGCTGGATAAAAGATTTCAATTTCCCCGCTGCATGGACATATGCTCTCGCCGACGCTTCCAATACGTCTTGCGCGACACCAAAACCTGATACTTGATGCGTCCCTTCTTTTAATTCAACATGTACATGAGCCAGTGCATCTTGACCTTGTGTAATAGATTGTATGCGATAATCTGCCAATTCACATTCTAATCCTAAAATTCTTTGGATTGCATTGTAAATCGCTTCAATACTACCAGAACCAGTAGCTGCATCTTCGTATACATTTCCTTCCTCATCTTTTAGTACAACTGTCGCGCATTGTGTACTATTTGATACGAAGTGTACTTGCAGTTGCGTAATGTTATATTGCTGAGCCGCAAATGCTGCTTCCCCAATCATAAGCGCACGTAAATCTTCCTCCGTAATTTCCTTCTTACGATCAGCTAATTTTTTAAACGCTTCAAACACCGCATCTCTTTCTTCCTTCGTAAATTCATAGCCAAGCTCTTTCATTTTTTCTGTAAACGCGTGACGGCCAGAATGTTTTCCAAGTACAAATAAGTTTTGAGATTCGCCTACTAGCTCCGGTTCAATAATTTCATATGTTGTCACTTCTTTTAGAACACCGTCTTGATGTATTCCTGACTCATGAGCGAACGCATTCGCTCCAACGATCGCTTTATTTTTCGGTACAACCATACCTGTTAATCTACTTACTAATGTACTTGTCGCTTTAATTTCTTTTAGCGTCATAGAAGACTCTGCTTTATAGAAATCTTTTCTAATATGAAGAGCAACTGCAACCTCTTCTAACGCTGCATTCCCTGCTCTTTCTCCAATCCCATTAATTGTTCCTTCTACTTGCAACGCTCCTCCTTCAACTGCAGCTAATGAATTGGCTACAGCCATCCCGAGATCATCGTGACAATGACAAGAGAAAATTGCTTTTTCATATGAAGGAACGGATTCTTGTAAGTATTTAAAAAGAGAATAATATTCTTCTGGATTCGTATATCCAACTGTATCTGGAATATTAATTACATTCGCTCCTGCACGAATTGCAACTTCAACTGCTTCAGCTAAAAAATTTCTTGCTGTTCTTGTCGCATCTTCTGCAGAAAATTGTACTGTCGGAAATAATGATTTCCCGAGTGTAACCGAGCGGTGAATACTATCTAATACATCTTCTTTTGACATACAAAGTTTATATTTCATATGAATATCACTCGTAGCTAAAAATACGTGTAAACGAGGGGATACAGCACCTTTCACCGCTTCATATGCTCTTCGAATATCACTTTCTTTCGCTCTAGCTAAACTCATAACTGTAGCATTTTGAATCGTATTTGCGATGCGTTTTACCGATTGAAAATCCCCTTCGGAAGCTGCTGCAAATCCAGCTTCCATGACATTAATACCTAGTCTCTCTAATTGCCTTGCGATTTGCAATTTCTCTTGTTCATTTAAATTTACTCCTGGTGATTGTTCGCCATCACGTAGCGTCGTATCCATGAACAAAATCTGCTTCATATTACTTAACCCCTGCCTTTACTCGCGGTTGTACGAAAGGCATCATTTCACGTAATTTACGTCCAACTACTTCAATTTCATGTTCATTTTCTTTCTCATTTGTCGCATGGAAATTTGGTTTTCCTGCTTTATGCTCTGCAATCCAGCCTCTTGCAAATGTACCATCTTGAATCTCTGCTAGCACTGCACCCATCGCTTTCTTCGTATCTTCCGTTACAACGCGTGGTCCTGATACGAAATCACCCCACTGCGCTGTATCTGAAACTGAGTATCTCATATTTTCAAGTCCACCTTCATACATAAGGTCAACGATTAGTTTTAGTTCATGTAAACATTCAAAATATGCAAGTTCTGGCTGATATCCGGCATCAACTAACGTTTCAAATCCAGCTTTTACTAGCGCAGTTACTCCGCCGCAAAGTACAGCTTGCTCTCCAAATAAATCTGTTTCCGTTTCTTCTTTAAATGTCGTTTCTAGTACACCAGCTCTCGTCGCTCCAATTCCATCAGCATAAGAAAGTGCCTTTTCAGTCGCAACTCCTGTTGCATCTTGATATACTGCAAATAATGCAGGAACAGCTCCGCCTTCCGCAAATGTACGGCGCACAAGATGACCTGGACCTTTTGGTGCTACTAAAAATACATCTACATTCACTGGTGGTTTCACTTGATCAAAGTGAACATTAAATCCGTGTGCAAAAACGAGAGAATTTCCTGCCTTTAAATTTGGCGCAATTTCCGCTTCATATACTTCTGGCTGCAGTTCATCCGGTAGTAAAATCATTACTACATCAGCCTGCTTTGCCGCTTCTACTACTGTATATACAGAAAATCCATCTTCTTTCGCTTTATCCCAAGACTTCCCTTTTCTTAAACCTACTACTACATCAAATCCGTTATCACGTAAATTTTGCGCATGCGCATGACCTTGCGAGCCGTATCCGATGATTGCTACTTTCTTTTCTTTTAATACATTTACCGTTACATCTTTCTCATAATAAACTTTTGCCATTTTCATTTCCCCCTATATTTAAATGATTATTGAATTAACATCACTTGTTTATCTTGCTTCTTCATACTGCGTGTAAATGCTGTTACACCTGTTCTAGCGATTTCTTTCAAACCGTATGGACGAAGTAATTCAATTAATGCCTCTACTTTCTCCTGCGTACCTGTTACTTGCACAACTATGGAATCCTTCCCAACATCTATTACAGTGGCTCGAAACGGCTCAATTAAACTATATAATTCTGCTCTTGCTACTGATGTTGCTACTTTAATAAGTGCAAGTTCTCTTGCGATCATCGCTTCTTCTGTAATATCTGATACTTTCAGAACATCAATTTGCTTATGAAGTTGTTTAATTAACTGTTCCACTTGCTGTTCATTTTCAACGTGTACAACAATCGTCATCCGCGATATGTCCGATGATTCCGTATGACCTACTGAAATACTTTCAATATTAAAATGTCTTCGTGTCATAACACCCGTAATTCGGTTTAACACACCACTTTGATTTCGAACTGTCGCTGTAACAATTCTCTTCACCTTTTTTCCACTCCCTCCATTTGGTGAACACCTTTCCCTGGCGCAACCATCGGCATTACCTTTTCTGATTGAAGTACACGGCAATCAATTACGACTGGTTCTTGTAATTCAATCGCCTGCTGTATTTGCTTCTTTGCAAGAAGTGGATCATCTATACGAACTCCTTTTATGCCATACGCATTCGCAAGAGCTACGAAATCTGGTTGACACGACAGTAAAGAGTGCGAGTATCTTTGATTATAAAATTCATCTTGCCATTGTCTTACCATTCCTAAAGCTTCATTATTTAAGATAAATACTTTAACAGGCAATGAGTGTTCTTTTAACACACTTAATTCTTGCAAGGTCATTTGAAATCCAGCGTCACCTACAATTGCAATAACTAGTTCCTCAGGCTTTGCAATTTGCGCACCAATTGCTGCTGGAAATCCGAAGCCCATCGTTCCTAATCCTCCTGAAGTTACCCATTTATCAGGAGTTTTGAGCGGATAATATTGGGCTGCCCACATTTGATGTTGCCCAACATCTGTTGTTACAATCGCTTCTCCTTTCGTAATTTCATATAACATATCAATTGCGTATTGAGGCTTAATACTTTCCGAATTTCGTTTATAAGAGAATGGATACTTTTCTTTTCTACTCTTTAGTAAAGAGATCCATTCATGATGATTTTCTTTCTTTCCTTCTGGTTGAAGTAATACTTCCAAAGCTCGCTTAGCACTTGCAACAATAGGAATTTCAGTCGGCACATTTTTTCCGATTTCGGCTGGATCAATATCGATATGCGCAACAGTCGCCTTTTTAGCAAAATAAGCTAAATTCCCAGTAAGACGATCGTCGAATCTTGCACCTATATTAATAAGTAAGTCGCATTCATATAACGCCATATTGGCTGTGTAAGAACCGTGCATTCCTCCCATCCCTAGAAAAAGTTCATCATCTGGCGGAAACCCACCAAGACCAAGTAATGTATGCACAACAGGAATTTCATATTTACGCGCAAAACTTGTTAACTCTTTTGATGCTTTCGCATGTAATACACCTGCTCCAGCTAAAATTAACGGCTTATTTGCAGTACGAATTGCTTGTAATAATTTGTTTATTTGGAGTAAATTCGGTTCATAATTTGGGTTGTATCCTGGTAAATCCATTTGTACGTCATTACATCGTTCTCCTTGCTCTACTACCATATCTTTCGGAAGGTCAATAACGACTGGGCCTGGTCTTCCTGTTCTAGCAATATGAAATGCTTCTTTAATAATTCGAGGTAAATCTGAAGCCTTTCGCACTTGATAGTTATGTTTTGTCACTGGCATCGTAAGCCCCATAATATCCGCTTCTTGGAAAGCATCACTTCCAATTAATGTCGTTGCTACTTGCCCTGTAAATACAACAAGTGGTAATGAATCAATCATCGCATCTGCTAGACCCGTAATAACATTTGTAGCACCTGGCCCACTCGTTGCAATGACAACCCCTGGATTGCCAGTAATTCTGGCATACCCTTCCGCGGCGTGAATAGCTCCTTGCTCATGCCTTGTTAAAATATGCGGAATTTCACAGTCATAGAGTGCATCATAAAGAGGTAAAACAGCACCACCAGGATAACCGAAAATTACTTCTACTCCTTCCTTTTCTAACGCTTCTAACAATAGCTGTGCACCAGTTGCCAGTTTCTCTTCCGTTTTTGAAGACATTGTTCTTATAAGCCCCCTTTTTGAAAACTTTTATCAATAAAAAAAATCCTACGTCCACACTCCAGCTATGTGCTGAAGGGACGAAAGATTTCGCGGTACCACCCTTCTTCGCAAGAATACTCTTGCCTCAGTGACCCATAAATGAGTCTAGCTAATAACGGAGCTACCGTCTAAGCCTAGACAAATGCTTCAGCTTAGCACTCAAGGGCGATGTTCGTCGACGTGAACCATCGGTTTTCAGCAACCACCGACTCTCTGTGAGGCTTCACAATCAACTACTCCTCCCTCTCAACGCTTTCTTATTGTTATAAAGAGTTGTTATCCAACTTTATTTTCTTCGTAAATCTTCTCTCCATCTTCTACAACTAACTTTCGGAATTCTTCCAATAAACGATTCGTATGTGGACCCGTTTGCCCTAAACCAATCGTTCTACCATCTACTGTCGTAACAGCAATTACTTCAGCTGCTGTTCCTGTTAAAAATACTTCATCAGCTACATATACATCATGTCTTGTGAATAACTCTTCTCTAACGTCATATCCAAGTTTTTCACCAATTTCTAAAATAGCGTTTCGTGTAATACCTTCTAACGCTCCAGCAGAACTTGGTGGTGTAATTAATTTATTTCCTTTTACAATAAACACGTTATCCCCTGAGCCTTCAGCTACATATCCTTGATCATTTAACATAAGCGCTTCTTGTACTCCAGCCAATTTTGCTTCGATGCGAACTAAAATATTGTTTAAGTAATTTAAAGATTTTACTTGAGGCGACAATACATCTGGACGGTTTCGGCGCGTTGCAACTGTTACAACTGGAATCCCTTTTTCATAATATTCTTGCGGGAATAAAGATAGTTGCTCTGCAATTACTACTACATTCGGTTTCTTACAAGAATCCGGATCTAACCCAAGATTTCCTGCTCCTCTCGATACAACTAGGCGAATGTATCCATTAGATAATTTATTTTGTCGAATCGTCTCAACAACAATATTCGTTACTTCATCTAAAGAATATGGAATTTCTAACATGATGGATTTTGCTGATTCATATAACCGGACAAGATGCTCTCTCAAACGGAAAACATTACCGCTATAAACTCGAATCCCTTCAAATACTCCATCTCCATATAAATAACCATGATCATATACTGAAACTTTTGCCTCGTCTTTTGGAACAAATTCTCCATTTAAGAAAATCCATTGCTCGTTCACTGGAAAGCGCCTCCTATGTTCTATGAATTTTTTATTGTTTCCTAGTTTACTCTCCTTTCTAAATAAATCAAGTTAATTTTTAGAAAATTTATAATTTTTAATCGTACGTACATCTTTGATTATATTGATTTAACAGCATTGTTAACGTTTACAAAAAGTCAAAAAATTTTTTTCGCCAATTTTCACTAAAAAAATATTTGTTTAAAAGAAGGATTTTCATCAATTGATACGAATCTATTGTATTCAATAAACGGACGTCCGTTTTTATAAATTCGGGAATATACAACGACTTTTGCTGAAAAAGGGGGAAAATAATAAAAATAACGCTGTCTAAAAATAACATTCATATTTTTCATTTCGGAATCATAATTCTATTTTTAAAAAACAATTTGTCAAAATGAAGGAGGAAATCAATATGGCGTGTGTACAAATTAAAGGAACGAGACAAGAGGTAGTAGAAATGCTTCAACTATTTGACCTAATGGATACGAAAGGTTTTTGTAAATTCGATAACTATGTAGAGGTAGAACCAAATAATAAAGAACATAATAACTTTATTGCTTCAATCGATATCCATTCAAATACTTCTTCCGCTCAAGATACTTTAAACGATCAATTCGTAAGTCAAATGCTTACTGGTGTATATAACGACTAAATAAAGTGATACTTTAATCAAACTATCCGTAAATAGAAGATAAATATATGCTTCCTACCATCTTTGCATAAATATATGCGATGTACTTGAGCATACTAGCAACTAGATGGTAGGAGGTGAGAATTATGGCTAGA
Organism: Bacillus sp. F9_6S_D1_P_5; assembly: GCF_054823925.1. Lineage (NCBI taxonomy): Bacteria > Bacillati > Bacillota > Bacilli > Caryophanales > Bacillaceae > Bacillus > Bacillus sp. F9_6S_D1_P_5. The sequence goes on from NZ_JBTREW010000039.1 coordinate 19,137, forward strand.
ATCGGCGTTGAAAACTCATTAACAGATGTTCAGCAAGCTCTTCAGCAACAAGGACATGAAGTTGTTATCCTTAACTCCGAGCAGGATGCACAAGGATGCGATTGTTGTGTTGTAACTGGGCAAGATTCCAATATGATGGGGATTGCAGATGCATCAATTAAAGGATCGGTAATTACAGCTCACGGTTTAACAACAGATGATATTTGTCAGCAAGTTGAGAGCCGCACTTAAATTTCATCTATAAAAAGAAAGAGGACTCCTTTTGAAAAGGAGTCCTCTTTTTTATATTCACCTAACGGGAAAGTAACATATATACTGGATGAAAGCCCTACCTCTCTCTCATCATTACGGTTCCACTGACCGCTCCTTGATTCACTAGTATACATATAAAGCTTACAAGCACAATTTATAGGGTTTGTTCACAAAAGTTGTTAGTAAAATTACCCGATCTTTCGCAAACTTTTCGTATTGTATTCATAAGAGTTATTTACTTTATACTAGCTGTAACCGAGACACGAATTAAAATTTTAACACCAATACAATAAATTGTCAACTTTTTTTACAAATTAAAAACAGACAGTAACGGTTTGTCTGTTTTAGAATGGGGCTTTTTCTTTTATTACATATACAACAAAGCCGCTTACTAACATACATAAGCCAACTACTAAGTTTTTGATATTAATCATAAATTCCTCTCCCTTATTCCACACATCATATATATTTAAAGTTCAATTATTCCGATCATCCTAAAGCGCACTTTTTCTAATATATCATAATTCCTAAAAAATGCAAGTTCACTTTTGACGATTATTTACAAATTTATCCACAGTGCTTGGTACAGTATTTAAAGCCTTCTCAATTAAATGTGTACTACTATTGAGGTGCAACACTTGCACACCGTTAGAACCAACTACTAAAAAAGCAACTGGGCTAATCGAAACCCCAGCCCCGCTCCCGCCTCCAAATGGATGACTTTGCTTGTGCTCTTTATGCTGCCCTTGTCCATTATTATGTTTTTCAGAAATAAAATCACCTTTAAAGTCACTTCCGCCAGCTCCAAAACCGAAGGCCACTTGTGATACTGTTAATACTACATTTCCATCAGCTGTTGAAACTGGGCTGCCCACAATTGTATTTACATCTACCATCTCTTTTAAATTTGTCATTGCTGTTTTCATTAAATTTTCAATTGGATGTTCCATTATGTATTGCACCCTTTCCTCATTATTCTTTTTTATACTTTCCAAAATAGAGGAAGTCATACTAACTTTTCCTATTTCAAAAAAACAATTTCCACCTTTTAAATGGATATTACTCCCTGTACATACTCGGATAAAAAGGAAAAAGAGATACATACTACTATTGAACCTTGTTATGAAAGGAGTCATGACTTTGACTGAGAAATTTGATGAGTATAAAAAAAGAGATAGAATAGATAGTGATTATAGTGACTATAAAGAAGAGTATGCAGCTGAAGTTGCACCACAGCGCATTGATTATGATTACGATGAGAAGGATCATACAGGTGAGGTAAGATCCTCCGCCGCTGGATCAACTGCTGGCTTTATCGCTCTTGCCTTATCTATCTTATCACTCTTTACCTTCCCAACATTATTTGGTCTTGTTTCTGTATTACTAGGTATTTACGCTTATAATCGCGGAGCTACTGTAACTGGTGGTATCGCTGCGATCGTCGGCGGAATTGCAGCACTCATTGCAATTTTATTCCGAGTAGCACTTGTTGGATTATTGTTCTCCCTTTTTTAAAAAGAAAAAGGTATCTCGCTTATGCGGGATACCTTATCCTGTAAATACATCTTCCGATGGATATTTAATTTTTTGTTTTGCTGGTCGCGCTAAAGAAAAGACAAGTGTTAACGGACCAATTAATCCGCAAAACATAACAAACATAATAATACATTTTCCAAACGCTGATAACTTTGCAGTAATCCCCATCGTTAATCCTACTGTACCAAATGCTGAAATTGTTTCAAATAATAACTGAATAAAACTAAAGTCTTCTGTAAGCATTAATACAAATACCGCTGCAAAAATGAGTATTTGACTGGCAACAGCAATCGCTAACGCCCTCGTTACTGTCGACATTTTTATTGTGCGCTGAAATAATACGATTTCCTCTTTCTTTCTAAAGAAAGAAAGGACAGATGTAACTAAAATAACAAACGTTGTTAATTTAATCCCTCCACCTGTTGATACACTTCCTGCACCAATAAACATTAAAACCATCGTAAATAATATAGATGATTCTTCCATTCCCCCGTAGTCAACTGTATTAAATCCAGCAGTACGAGGAGTAATACCTTGGAAGAAAGAAGCCCATAACTTTTCATTTAAAGGTAAATTCCCTAACGTCTTCACATTATTATATTCCAATACGAAAATCACAACCATCGCTATCACATTTAGCGCTACTGTTCCAACAATCATGATTTTGGAATGAAGTGATAATTTTCGAAAGCTACGGCTATACCATATATCAATTAATACAGTAAAACCGAGGCCACCTATTACGATTAAAGAACAAATCCCAATATTAATAATAGGATCTCCTACATACCTTGTTAAATTATCCGGCCATAGAGCAAATCCAGCATTATTATAAGATGCAATAACGTGAAAAATACTATAGTATACACCTTTTCCAAAGCCAAACTCTGGAATAAAGCGAAACGATAAAAAGATGACTCCAATAAGCTCAATACAAATTGAAAATATAAAGACACGTTTTACTAATTTTACGAGACCACCTATATTTGTCTGATTAAATGCCTCTCCAATTAATAAGCGATGGCGTAATCCGATTTTTTTTCCTAATACCCAAACAATTAAAATGGCAATTGTCATAAGACCTAGACCGCCTGTTTGAATTAAAAACATAATTACAATTTCGCCAAACATCGTAAACGTACTTGCAGTATCTACTACTCCCAATCCCGTTACAGTTGCTGCTGACGTTGCCGTAAAGAAAGCATCTACCCAACTAATATGTACTTTCGTTGCAAATGGTAACTTTAATAACAAACCGCCAACCACAATTAAGCAGAAAAAACCTAATGCTAATATTTGTGGTGGATTTAATCGTATAAAACGATTATACAGACCTTGTCTTTTTGTTACTTCCATTTCACTAACTCCCTTTTCCCCTTATAAATAAAAGCTTATAAGAAACTTTAGACACCGGGATAAACCTTATATTCTTATAATATAGTTGAGCATAATCCTTTTTTTCCTAGTTTTCAACTTTTATTTATACTCGGACTTCATTTCATTTATGACAAGACACTTTCTATTATATTTTTTCTTACTCTACAACTCTTGTAATAATCATTTTATATGTATCGCTTCTCAAATTCTCATATCTTTCACTCTATGTTCACATGAGGGTCACATCTACCTTTTATAGTATATGTATCGGAGCTGTTCCTCCCTAATTTATAAGACATTCCCCAGTGTCTTGAACAGCTTTCCATCCCTAATTAAATTGACATAAATTGTCCCCTTCCTTTGGCCATCATTTGTGATGGTCTTATTTTTTGTTTACTCTACCATTTATTTAAAACTTCCTCTCTCTTTCACTCTATGTTCACATAGGGGTCACATCCACCTTTTATAGTATATGTATCGAAGTTGTTCCTCCCTAATTT
>NZ_JBTREW010000040.1:0-21391 GCF_054823925.1 Bacillus sp. F9_6S_D1_P_5
ATTCGCTCGACTTGCATGTATTAGGCACGCCGCCAGCGTTCATCCTGAGCCAGGATCAAACTCTCCAATAAAGTTAGTTTGTCTAGCATCTAAAATAAAAATTGACGTTTCACGTTGTTTGTTTCGTTCAGTTTTCAAAGAACTAAAAGCGGGTGAAGAGAATCGAACTCTCGACCAGAGCTTGGAAGGCTCTTGTTTTACCACTAAACTACACCCGCGTGGTCGGGAAGACAGGATTTGAACCTGCGACCCCCTGGTCCCAAACCAGGTGCTCTACCAAGCTGAGCCACTTCCCGTTATGGCGCGCCCGAGAGGAGTCGAACCCCTAACCTCTTGATCCGTAGTCAAACGCTCTATCCAATTGAGCTACGGGCGCTTATTCATGATGTTTTTTCGTCGTTGTATTTTGGCGACTCAATTATCTTATCATACTTCATTTTTTAATGCAAGTACTTTTTTAAAAGATTTTTTGATGCGGCCGAGAGGACTTGAACCTCCACGGGGTTTCCCCCACTAGGCCCTCAACCTAGCGCGTCTGCCGTTCCGCCACGACCGCGCGGAAAAAACAAAAGTGAGCCATGAAGGACTCGAACCTTCGACCCTCTGATTAAAAGTCAGATGCTCTACCAACTGAGCTAATGGCTCGTAAATGGCTGGGCTAGCTGGATTCGAACCAGCGCATGACGGAGTCAAAGTCCGTTGCCTTACCGCTTGGCTATAGCCCATCGAAATACTTATCTTCTTTTCAAAGACAAATGTTATTGTACCATAATGACCAATAAAAAACAACTGCCAATTAGCAGAAGTTAAAATGGCGGTCCCGACCGGGGTCGAACCGGCGATCTCCTGCGTGACAGGCAGGCATGTTAACCACTACACCACGGGACCATTTAATCTTTAAGTTAATTTCATTTTAATTTTCATTATAATATTATGGTGGAGGATGACGGGATCGAACCGCCGACCCCCTGCTTGTAAGGCAGGTGCTCTCCCAGCTGAGCTAATCCTCCAAAGTGGTGACCCGTACGGGATTCGAACCCGTGTTACCGCCGTGAAAGGGCGGTGTCTTAACCACTTGACCAACGGGCCAATATGAATGGCAGAGAAGAAGGGATTCGAACCCTCGCACCGCGTTCGCGATCTACTCCCTTAGCAGGGGAGCCCCTTGAGCCACTTGGGTACTTCTCTGTATGGCTCCGCAGGTAGGACTCGAACCTACGACCGATCGGTTAACAGCCGATAGCTCTACCACTGAGCTACTGCGGAATAATGAAGACAATTTGTATCTTATAAAAATTCTCATCGTAAGTCAAGAAGTTTTTTACAACATCTTGTACAAACGTGACATGTTTATAATATACTGGATTGCGTTTTCACTGTCAAGATGTTTTCTTTATCAGAATTAGTTTCCCTTTACACTTTCCGCAGACATATCTTTTTGTATTTATTTGACGTCTTCTTACATATTGAAGCAAACACTCCATACATTCATACATATAAACCTTTTTTTCGTTCTCTTCATTCATCATTCGTTTACAAAAGCGCGGCGCACCAACTGCCTTTAATAGTTCACGAAAATCCTTATCCCTGTGCTTATACCCTCTTCCTGTAATATGCAAGTGATAATGGCAAAGTTCATGTTTAACGATTCCAACTAATTCTTCTTTCCCATACATTTCGTAATATCGATAATTCAGTTCAATATTGTGTGTATTCAATAGATAACGCCCACCAGTTGTACGTAACCTACTATTAAACATTGCCTTATGTAAAAACGGCATTCCGAAATATTGCATTGATACTTCTTCCACTAGCCGCTGTATTTCTTGCTCATCCATTTTCATTCCTCCTAAACAAAAAAATATTTTTACACTTTTCTCCTCTCTTATACATATATTAAATAGTACATATACCCATCCTCATTCAAGAAGCGTGGTTTCTAAAAACATAGCAGAAATAGAAATCCACTCACCAACCTCTCATCAATAGTACCTTACATTTTTGAGAGTAGGATTAAACAAGGAGGGATTCCTATGCCTACATGGCTCAAAAAACAAATGCAACGCGCATATTTCGAAAAAAACCGGTATCAAATTAAATTACTAAATGAATGCTGGTTTTATTATAGCAAAATACATCAAAGCTCATAATTCATTACACGTTTTATCCTATTAAAAAAAGAGCAGTTTCATCTGCTCTCTTCTTTTACTATTCAATCGGCAACATAGATAGTGCAACGCGACCTTTTTTCGTATCAATATCATCTACCCATACTTTAACGATTTGTCCGACAGATACAATATCTAACGGATGCTTCACGTATTGTTTGCTTAGTTTAGAAATATGTACTAAACCATCTTGTTTTACACCCACATCGACAAAAGCACCAAAATCAACAACGTTACGAACTGTTCCTTCCAGTTCCATACCACGTTTTAAATCTTCTAATTTCAAAATCCCTTTTTTCAGAAGTGGTTTAGGCAACTCATCCCTCATATCTCGCTCTGGACTAATGAGTGCATCTATAATATCAACTAATGTAGGCTCTCCAACTCCCGTTTCTTGCGACAACTTAGAAATCTCCACTCCTTCTAAGCTCTTTTGTAATTGTGGTTGCCCTACGTCATCTTTTGATAACCCTAGATTCTTCAATAACAATTCAACATTTTTATATTGTTCTGGATGAATACCCGTTCGGTCTAACGGATTTGCCCCTTCTAATATACGTAAGAAACCTATACATTGTTCATATGTCTTCGCACCTAGACGTGGTATTTTCTTTAAGTCTGTTCGTTTTGTAAATTTCCCTTCTTCTTCACGCTTTGCTACAATATTTTTCGCAACAGTTTTCGATAAGCCCGAAACATATTGCAATAACGCAACTGAAGCTGTATTTACATTCACACCAACTTGGTTAACTGCCGTCTCTACTACAAACGTTAACGATTCATTCAATCTCTTTTGAGATACATCATGTTGGTATTGTCCAACCCCAACTGATTTAGGGTCAATCTTTACAAGTTCAGCAAGTGGATCTTGCAGACGTCTTCCGATAGAAACCGCACTTCTTTCTTCAACCTGTAAATCCGGGAATTCCTCACGGGCTAAATCAGAAGCCGAATACACACTCGCACCAGCTTCATTCACAATAATATAGAAGACTTCTCGTTTCACATTTTGTAATACATCAACTATAAATTCTTCCGATTCTCTAGAAGCTGTACCATTCCCAATCGCAATCATTTCAACTTGATATTTATCTATAATAGAAAGAACTTTCGTTTTTGCATCTTCATATTTACGCACTGGTGGATGCGGATAAATAACATCAATATATAGAACTTTCCCAGTATCGTCTACAATAGCTAATTTACAACCCGTTCTATATGCAGGGTCTACAGCTAACACAACCTTTCCTTTCATTGGAGGTTGTAATAACAAATTACGTAAGTTCTCAGAGAAAATATGTATTGCTTGTTCCTCAGCTGTTTCTGTTAATTCTTTTCGGATCTCTCTTTCAATAGACGATTGAATTAATCGTTTATAACCATCCTCAATTGCTAACTTTACATACTGTGCACTTTTTGAATCGTTATTACGAATTACTTTCTTATATAAGAAAGTTACTATTTCATCTACTGGTGGAACAACAGAAACTCTCAATATATCTTCTTTCTCACCGCGATTCATCGCTAATACACGATGCGGTACCACTTTCTGCAACGGTTCTTCATAGCTGTAATACATTTCATATATATTCTTTTCATCTTTCTCTTCATCTTTTACAGCCGAAGATATAACACCTTTTCTAAAAGTAACATTCCGAATCCAACTACGATACGACGCTTCATCTGAAACGATTTCTGCAATAATGTCTTGAGCACCTTGTAACGCTTCTTCTGCAGATTGCACTTCTTTCTCGGCGTTAATAAACTCCATTGCCTTCTGATTTGGATCTTCTTTCTTATATAGCAATAACCATTCAGCTAACGGCTCTAGTCCTTTTTCTTTCGCAATCGTTGCTTTCGTTCTTCTTTTCTCTTTATATGGACGATATAAATCTTCTACTTCTTGCAACTTTGCAGCTTTAACAATTTGCTGACGTAATTCTCCTGTCAGTTTCCCCTTCTCATCAATAAGACGAAGAACCTCTTCTTTCCTATCTTCAAGCTGCATCATATATTGCCATCTCTCTAAAATCGTACGAATTTGCACTTCATCTAAAGAGCCTGTCCATTCTTTTCGGTAACGAGCAATAAATGGAACTGTGTTACCTTCTTCTGTTAATTGAATAACATGACGAACTTGCTTTTCGGTAAAGCCTAATTCCTTCACTAACATTTTCATTAACGCTTGTCGATTATCTACCATTTCCATATACAACCGTAACCTCCTCTATAATAAAAAAAAGTTGCCCTGTAAAGAGAGCAACTTAAACTGCCGATTTAAAAATCTATTAGTCCTAAACTAATTTGTAGCGCTTCATCTACACGAATCATCATCACTTCATCTAAATGAGTGATTTTGTCCGTTAAGCGCTGCTTATCGATTGTTCGAATCTGCTCAAGTAAAATAACAGAATCTCTCTCAAAACCGTACTTTTTCGCATCAATTTCCACATGAGTGGGTAATTTAGCTTTTTGAATCTGTGCAGTAATAGCCGCTACAATCACCGTTGGACTAAAACGATTTCCGATGTCATTTTGAATGACAAGAACCGGACGAACGCCTCCTTGCTCAGAACCAACAACTGGGGAAAGGTCTGCAAAATACACGTCGCCGCGTTTTACAATCAAAATATTACCCCCCGCTAACTAAGCGTTCTACTGTATGAGCTGCTTCATACTCTGCTAAGAAAGCTTCAGATGCAATACCAAGATTAATTTTTCCCATTTCAATGTACCCACGTCGCATTGATTCATGTTGGTAGCGTTTCTTCGTCTTATGTTGACGCAATAACAGTTGTGTTGCCTGGCAAATTAGTTCATGGCGATTCTTATTCTCTTGTTTTCCAATTCCGTCCAATTCCGTTACCATTTGCTTTGGCAACCGAACCACGATTTCAGTAGTTACACTTGATTCGGACACAAAAATACACCTCCACCGTCAACTACACACCCAAATATATATGACACCTATTGTAATAATACCATTGTATGGAGCCTGTTGCAAAGACTTCCTTATTCCTTGCTTATGTTTTCCAATTCACAAACAAAACATTCATATTCTTTTATTTTTTATCTCATTACAACAAGAAACGGAAGAGTTTCTGCACTAAATTCACGTTAAATCATGTTAAAAGTAATAATAAGTAAAAAGCTTCTCGTCAAAAAACGAACTTATTCTTAACCAATGAACAGTCCTCTCAAATGACAAGAAGCAAATCATACTACCTTCTATATGTTGTTCAAATAATTGATTACTTCTACAACCTTACCATTTCGGATAAATATTCTCGGCACTCGGAAGCTTATCGTTGCAATAATTTCATAATTAATAGTCCCGGAATATTCAGCAACCTCAGTAGCACTAATATACTCATCACCTTGTCTTCCAATGAGTGTAACTTTCGTACCAAGAGGTACTTCATAAGGAAGGTGTATCATGAATTGATCCATCGTTACTCGCCCTACAATCGGTACCCTTTTGCCATTTACAAGCACTTCAAATCCTTGTAATCTTCTAAGCCACCCATCTGCATACCCAATTGCAACGGTCGCAATCCATTCTTCCGTTTTCGTTCGATAAGTGACGTTATAACTAATCCCATCCCCTTTAATCACCTGTTTAATATGAGCAACTTTCGTATGCAGTGATAGCGCCGGTTCTAATTGAAATGGTAAAAAAGGGCGTATTTCTACAGACGGGGATAACCCATACATCGCAATGCCAATTCGTACTGCATTAAATGTAATCCCTTGAAAACGTAGCGTTGCAGCACTATTAGCTGTATGAACAAACTTAGGATCCACTCCGAATTCTTTCAACCAACTTAACTGCTCCAAAAATGTGTTATATTGCTTATCGAAGTAAGAAGTCTCCACCTCATCCGCTGTTGCAAAATGTGTATAAACTCCTTCTAATTCTAAAAACGGTGCACCTTCTAAACTCTTTAAAAACCTTTTTAATTTTTTACGTTCGCGTATTCCAATTCTCCCCATACCACTATCGAAATTAATATGGTACTTCATTGTAGACGAACCATCCCAAAGTTTGATTGCTTCGTCTACCCATTCTTTTTGAAAAACAGTTAACGCCACATCATTTTCAGCAGCTACATTGACATCACGAGGCGGAGAAGGACCTAACACTAAAATTGGCACAGTAATACCAGCCCTTCGAAGCACTAAAGCTTCATCTAAAAAGGCAACCGCTAACCTTGTCGCCCCTGCTTCTAATGCCGTTTTGGCTACCGGTACATAATCGTGTCCATATGCATTGGCTTTAACTACAGCAAAAATCTCTATATCACTTGGAATGAAATTTTTAATGTGTGTAATATTGTTATAGATCGCATCTAAATCCACTTCCACCCAAGTGTCACGGTAAAATGGTGCTTCTTCCATAAATACACTTCCTTATACACGATATGCGAAGCTTATTCTTTTATATGCTTCTTTTATGAAATCCACCCTTCAAACTAAGAAAAGACGTGGTGCACATATATCACCACGTCTAAGAAGTTTACTTCACTTGCTTCTCTGTAACTGAACGAGCAACCATTAATAGCTCCTTCGGCTCTAAACCTTTAGACACGAGCATATATTCTACTCCGTTATGCGACCATGTTAAAGAGTCTTTCGTCAACGCACCAATTGTAAAGCCGAGATCAACCAATTCTCCGCTCACACTGATCGCTGACGAAGCTTCTGCAACTTTTGCCTTTTCTTGTATTAAAGTAAAGGATTTCTTACTTCCAGTGTATGTGAGTATCGCACGCTTGCCACTGTCTGTCTTCAACTCTTTTTCATCTTTCAAAACCATACCTTGCGGCGTATCACGCGGATACAAAATAGCAAATGGTTTGTCTTCTTTCGCTGTCGTTTGAACATCTACTTGCGCTCTAGACATATTTTGTTTCGTATCAAATGCACCTTTATCAAATTTCGCATCAAATTTCACTTTTGAGAAATCTACTTTCACAAGAACATTTTGATCATTATCCATTAACTTCACCGAAACTGGTGTTAAATCACTTTTCTTCAACGTAATCTCTTGTTTCGGCAACATGTTTTGATGTTGATAGTTTGTTTTTGTTTTAAAAATATAATACTTATCTGTTTTTTCAAAAGTAAGGTTTTTCTTATCCTGCAAAATATCTCTCACAAGGGATTCATATAAGTAAGCCTGGCTACTATTTTGCGGCCAATCACTTTGGAAACGAAAACTCTTATTAAGCGCTGGAGTTAATACAAATACCCCTTCTTCATTTCTTAAAATAATTTGGCTTTGATCTTTTTTCGCATTTTGCAAATTCACACGATAAAAAGAGGGTTCTTTATGCCATATTTCTACCTTATACTCCTGAGGCTCATTCCCTGTTTTAATAGCTAATTTCGCTTCAGCTTGATAACTTTTCATCCCTTTTACTTTCGCCTCTAAATCTCTCACAACATCATCTTGTTTCTTTTCCATACAACCGGCCAACACAAAAACGGTTAACAAACCGACAAGAACTAAAAACAGACGCCTTTTCATCACTTCAGCCCCTTTGCCCCTATAAATGAATGGAAGATGTGCCTTCCTTATCGCTACCACAAATATATGAGACAAAGATATAAAATATGCAGACTAGCGTGACGAGCTTTCTAAAACAACTTGAGCAACAGCAAATTCCCTACTATGACTAATTGATAAATGAACAATATGCTCTGTACTTGCAATAAGAATCGGCTTACCTCTATCATCATTTCTTACTTCAATATCTAAAAAACTTACTTCTTTCCCGATACCAGTTCCTACCGCTTTTGAATACGCCTCTTTTGCTGCAAATCTTCCGGCCACAAACTCCGTAAGGCGACTTCCCTTCAGCTCCTTAGCAACATTACGTTCGCTTTCAGTTAAAATACGTTCCATAAATTTAAGCTTTCCATCTAGCATTTTTTCAATTCGATTCAGTTCAATAATATCGATTCCAATCCCTACAATCATTTCAAAATCCCCTTCTTCTATTTAGCTTTCTTTTTTCATATTGTAAGAATAACAGAGAATCTTTCTGATGCAAAAGGAGTGATACTCACAACATGCTAATACCATCTGCACGCATTTCCTTACAACCAATCGTCATCGCTTTACTTCTCATACAATTAGTCATGTTTATGTTAGGCGACTTTTTTCTCTTTCCACTGGCAGCCTACAATGAATATATCGCTAAAGGAGAATGGTGGCGTCTCATAACTTCCTTACTTGTACATGTAGACTTACAACATTTTCTTTCTAATAGTATTTGTTTATTTGTGCTTGGCTCTTCTATTGAAAAACAACTAGGGCACCTTTCTTTCATCATTATTTTTTTCCTTTCTGGCATTCTTGGAAATATTTCTTCTTACCTTATTATGCCTCTTGAATATATTCATGCCGGAGCATCTGGTGGTATTTTCGGATTGCTAGGTGCACAATTATTTCTACTATATAGTCGATATCGTTCTTCCAATCCAAGAGACATCGCTATTTTTTCAATTATGATATGTATATTACTACTATTCACTTTCTTCAATCCCTCTGCTAACCCTATAAGCCATTTAACAGGATTGATCATTGGTGGTATTTGCACCCCTTTATTAACAAAAAAACTCGATGGTGCAGAGCTCATTTAATATAAAAGCTCGCACCATCGACAATTTCCACATCTGTTTGTTCACTTAAATCTCTCATGAGTTGAAATAAAGACTCATCCTTCTTCTTCGCTTCAATCATACAATCAATTTGCGGAACACTTCCCTTTATCTTTTTTAAAAAAGATAAAAAAGTATCTACATCAATAAAGTCCGCATGTGCTCTCGGGTCTTTTCCCTCTCTAGGGCTAGAAATGTGCATTTTCACTGGTAACAAAGACGATTCCCACGTATGTACAACACGGGCCCAATCTTCATGCCAATCTTCTCGATCATGATTCATCATATGGTGATGCAAATCGAACACGACTGGAATATCTAATTTCTCACCTAAATATAATGTTTCTTCTAAAGAAAAGGTCGTATCATCATTTTCTAATATGATCATCTCTTGGATACTTCTTGGAACACTTGACCAATTTTCTATAAAGCGTTCTAATGCGAGTTCCTTATCGTTATAACCTCCGCCCACATGTAATACGCATCGTTGCTTATGTTCAATTCCCATACCTTTTAATAATTTTTTATGCATCTGCAATGTCTTTACGGATTGTTTAAAAATTTTCTCCTCAGGTGAATTCAGCACAACAAAATGATCTGGATGAAAATCAATACGCATATTCATTCGAATGGCGTAATCACCTAGCATTTTTAAATTTTCTTTTAAGGGGCGAATATAATTCCACTCTAATAAATCCTCATGATTCGCTAAAGGAACCAGCTTGGAACTAAGCCGAAAGAAAGATATATCATGGCCTTTATTATGCTTTAATAACCGTAAACAATTTTCTAAATTCGAATTAGCAATCCTTTCAAGTTTACGAATTGCAGCCTCTCGATCATCAATTCGTTGAAACTGCGCATATGTCATCGTTTGAGATGGAGATGCGTTCTTTAGATGTACACTCATTGCAACATACCCAAGTCTTACAAGCATGTAGCACCTCTTTTCTACACAAGTTATTATGTAGTATGTACAATTACAGAAATAAAAAAAGAGAATGCCAGCAAAGGGCATTCTCTTTTTTATTAAGCTTGTGGACGGCTATGATGTTTTCTTTCGCCGCGTCCATTTGAAGATCCAGGGCGACCTTGACCTTCACCTTTACGCCCACGGCTACCACCATCACGATTACGATCACGGTTACGGCCATCGCCACCGCCGCGTCCATCACGGTTACGATCACGGTTACGACCATCGCCACCGCCACGTCCGTCACGACTACGATTACGGTTACCATCACGGTATCCGCCTCCGTTACCGCCGCGTTTTTTAGAACCGCCACCTCTTGAAACAACTGGTGGTTCTGATGTTAAAGCGATTGGAGTTGTATCTGGCTCTTTTGTCATCATTTTTAAAGCAGCAGCTACTACTGTTACAGAATCATTCTCTTCTAACATTTCTTCTGCAATACGCTTGTAGTATGATAAGTTCTCATTTTGGATTGTGCTTTGAAGCTTTTCAGCGATTAAACGTTGTTGACCTTCTAATGCCTCGTCAAGTGTCGGTGCTTCCATACGGTCAACTTTACGTTTTGTTGTACGCTCGATATTTTTTAATTGTCCTGATTCACGTGGTGTTACAAATAACATTGCAATACCTTTTTTACCTGCACGGCCAGTACGACCGATACGGTGAACGTATGATTCTGGATCTTGTGGGATATCGAAGTTGTATACGTGTGTTACGCCTGAAATATCAAGACCACGTGCAGCAACGTCTGTTGCAACAAGAACTTCAATAGCACCTTCTTTAAATTTACGTAATACAGACATACGTTTCGCCTGTGTTAAGTCACCATGAATACCTTCTGCTGCATAACCACGTAAATTTAATGCTTCTGATAATTCATCAACACGACGCTTTGTACGACCGAATACGATTGCAAGCTCTGGAGATTGAATATCTAGTAAGCGTGTTAACACGTCAAACTTTTTCTTTTCTTGCACTTCTAAATAGAACTGCTGAATGTTCGGCATTGTTACTTCTTTTGCTTTTACTTTAATGTGTTGAGGCTCAGTCATGAAACGCTCAGCAATACGACGGATTGGATCTGGCATTGTCGCTGAGAATAATAATGTTTGATGTGTTTCTGGCACATCTGTTAAAATCGCTTCAATATCTTCAATGAAGCCCATGTTTAACATTTCATCCGCTTCATCAAGAACAACAGTCTCAACGTTTTGTAAACGAAGTGTTTTACGGTTAATATGATCTAAAATACGACCCGGCGTACCAACAATAATGTGTGGGTGTTTTTTTAGAGCACGAATTTGGCGGTTAATATCTTGACCACCGTAAATTGGTAGAATACGAACACGTTTATGTTTACCAATTTTGTATAGCTCTTCTCCAACCTGAATTGCTAATTCACGCGTTGGCGCGATAACAATACCTTGAACTGCTTCTTTATTTGTATCCACTTTATCTAATAGTGGTAATCCGAATGCTGCTGTTTTCCCTGTACCTGTTTGTGCTTGCCCAATAATATCTTTACCTTGCAATGCATGTGGAATTGTTTCAGCTTGAATCGGCGTAGCCTCTTCAAAGCCCATGCTTTCAACAGATTGCAGTAAAGACTCACTTAATCCTAATTCTCGAAATGTTGTCAATGTTACTTCTCCTTTTCTATCCTATACTTATCATTTAAAAAAAGGCGTTTTCCGAATTTGCGGAAAAGCCCTTTTCCTGAATGCTCACGTATATAAACGGGCGTATATTCTTCGCGAAAATACTTCTAAACGTTATTACACTTTATCAATTATAAGTTTTGTATGTGTAAAAAGCAAACCCAACTGTTACCTTATTTTCATATTCAGAGTTTTTTTCTTCACTTTTATTTTTTTATATTTACTGTAAGCGCTTATTATAAGTTTCTTCTATTTTCGTGGCTATCATCCCTGTTTATATACACCAATTATTTCAACATCGTAATTATTTCTTCTAATTTCATACCACGAGATGCTTTTACTAATACAACATCTTTCACATCGACTACTGTTTGCAACTCTTTTACTAACTCTTCTTTATTATCATACGCCTTTACACGTTCATTAGGGAAATTAATTTTTGCTCCTTCAGCAATTTGAGCCCCTAATTTACCATATGTGAATACGTATGAAACCTTTGCTGGATCGATTAATTTACCTACTTCATAATGAAACTGTACTTCTTGATCTCCAAGCTCTAACATATCACCTAGCACGACAATTTTTTTAGCAAATCCATCTAAACCATTCATTAGGTGGAATGCTGCTTCCATGGCTGTCGGACTTGCATTATAAGCATCATTGATAATTGTTAATCCACTATCTGTTTTTACAATTTCCATACGCATGCCTGTCATTTGAAGTGTGACTAAACCTTGTTTCATTTCTTCCCACGTTACACCAAAATGTTTCGCAATTGCCATTGAAGCAAGTGCGTTATACACATTGTGTTTTCCTAATACTGGTAGATAGAATGAAATGGTTTCTTCTCTATTCATTTTAAAGTGTGTCCCAGTTGCTTGTAACGTTACAGTCGTTGGATAGTAATCATTTGCTCTAGCATCACCAAACGTAACTGTTTCAGCTATTAAATTCATTTCAGGAACACGATTCGTTAATAACGGCTCATCTCCGTTATATACGAACACTCCACCTTCTTGTAATCCTGTCACAATTTCTAATTTCGCTTCAGCAATCGCCTCACGAGATCCTAAATCCATTAAATGTGCCTCACCAATGTTCGTAATGATAGCTGCATTTGGACGGGCTAACTTAGATAGGAATTCTATTTCCCCGCGGCTTGACATTCCCATTTCTAATACAGCTACTTCTGTATTTTCTTCTAAGTTTAAAATAGTAAGAGGTAGCCCGATATGATTATTGAAGTTTCCTTCTGTTTTTTGGACTTTGAATTTCGTCGCAAGAAGACTTGTTACAATATCTTTTGTAGATGTTTTACCGTTACTACCTGTCACACCAATAACTTTAACATCCAATTGATCGCGATAGTTTTTCGCTAACATTTGCAATGCTGATAGTGTGTCTTCTACAAAAATAACTGGAAGATTCTCAGGCGGATTCGCTACATCTTTCATCCATAACGTCGCTACTGCTCCATTTTCAACAGCTTTCTCTACAAAAGCATGTCCATCGAAACGTTCACCTTGAATCGGAACATATAGATTTCCTTTTTCAATTTTTCTCGTATCAATAGACACTCCTTGTATAGTAATTCCCTCATATTGCTCTGCTAATCCCGTACCATTTATCATCTGTTCTACTTGTTTTAACGTTCGCTTTATCATGAAAACACTCCTTACATAGAGGAAGCACTATTCCTGCGAATAGTGCCTCCTCCTTTTTTGTTAGATTGTATATTTAATTTTTTGTTTTTCTTCGTGACGATCAATTGCTAAACGAATTAGCTCTTCAATTAATTCCGGATACGGCAATCCAGTATGTTGCCATAGTAGAGGGAACATACTAAACGGCGTAAATCCTGGCATCGTATTCACTTCATTAATATATACTTCTCCATCTTTCGTTAAGAAGAAATCAGCTCTTGTTAAGCCAGCGCCATCTAACGATTGGAATGCAACAATCGCATCTCGCTTAATAACGTTAGACTCTTCTTCTGTCATTTCAGCTGGAATAATTAACGCTGTATCACCATCGATGTATTTCGATTTATAATCATAGAAGTCTTTTTTCGGTACGATTTCACCTACAACTGAACATTTCGGCTCATCATTACCTAATACACCAACTTCTACTTCACGTCCAACGATATTTTCTTCTACAATAATTTTACGGTCAAATTGGAATGCCTCTTCAAATGCATTCTCAAGTTCTTCACGATTTTTACACTTATTAATACCAACACTTGAACCAAGGTTTGCTGGTTTTACGAAGCAAGGATATCCTAATACTTCTTCTACTTTTTCATATGCTGTTTCACGATCTTTTTCCCATGCGCTACGAATGAATGATGCATATTTTGCTTGTTTCAATCCAGCTTCTGCAAAGATGTTTTTCATAACAACTTTATCCATACCAGCTGCAGATGCTAGAACACCATTTCCTACATAAGGAATGTTCATTAACTCTAATAATCCTTGAACCGTTCCATCTTCACCATTTGGTCCATGTAGTAATGGGAAAATAACGTCGATAGCATTTTCCTCAGAAGCTGCAGATGGAATGATTTCTGTGCTTAATGATAACGGAGAAATCGCATTTTCTGCACCGTTCATTTTTAGAACTTCAACATCTGTTACTTCACCTTCAATACGTTCACCACGAACCCATTGACCTTGTTCTGTAATATAAATTGGATGAATCTCGAATTTATCTTGATTTAATGCTTTAATAGCAGCAAGAGCCGTTTGTAGCGAAACTTGATGCTCAGCTGATTTTCCACCATATAATAAGCCTAATTTAATTTTTGTCACTGAAATCACCCTAACCAATTGTTTTCATTTTTCTATTTTAGCACTTTTTATAAAAATAGGTAGTTCCTATTTGAAATAAAATGTAACTTCCACAAATAATTAAATGACACCACTTATTGGTTTTCTACACTTTTTCACTTAACTTTCTTCGTAAATATATAAAATCGCAACCCAATCTAGTTATGTACCTAAAATATGTAGAAATCTCCTTTTTGTGTATGTCATCTACTTATTAAGAAGATTGTTTGGTCAGTGTGCCTTTCTGTTTTTGTTCAATGAGACGATCTAAAGAAACATATACAATACCTGCAACTACACAGCCTACAGCTAAAATTGTAAATAAAAAGTGACCAAGTAATCGATCTAATAAAAAACCTCCAAGAAGTGGACCGAATGCACTTCCTGTAATCCACTGCAAACTTGCAGCTCCCATATAAGTCCCTCTCAAGTGCTCCGGAGCTAAATTCGCTACAAACGTCATCTGTACAGGCGACATAATCATCTCACCTAACGTATATATGGCATACACAAGCATTAGTGTTATTAAAATAACTGTAACATTCGCATCAAATTCCCCAAACCACTTCGGTAACCACCCTATAAAAAATAATCCAATCCCAAACAAACATGCACCATATAACATCGTCTTTCCGACAGGTTTATCTGTGGCCCATTTTGAAATTTGAAATTGGAACAACACAACTAATAATCCGTTTAGCGCCATTAAATATGGGTATGGATTGTTAGTTCCAAAAATATCCTTCATTTCATTATCAAAGTGCAGTGGCAACATGCCTTCTGTTTGAGAAAATCCCATCGAAATAATGATACCTGCTAATAAATAAATCATTAGTGCCTTATCTCGCAATACAATTTTCCAAACAGCTCCTGATTCCTTTTCTTTATCCTCTTCTTTATTCGCATTCTTTGGCATCGTCTCTTGAATAAGAATGAATACAAGTAATGCATAAAATAACATCGTAGACGAGGCAATAATAAACACGAGGTTCTTCGACAACATAACTACCGAAGCTCCCATTATTGGGCCAATTGCAGCACCTATATTGTGCCCCATCCGCAACAAACCATATGCTTCTGTTCTTTTTTCTGGCGTTGTTACGTCCGCAACCATCGCTGATGCAGCTGGATGAAATAACGAATTACTTAATCCTAAAAAAACAGATAAAATCGCATAAGGAATAAATCCTTCTATAAATAAAAAACCGAGCATGAATACTGCATTACTCGTCATCGAAAATATCATAATTGGCTTTCTTCCATATATATCAGCAATTCTTCCCCCTATAATTGATCCAAAGCTTGCTGCAATTGGAGAAAGCGCCATAATAACTCCAACCTGTAATAATGAATCTACCTTATCTTTTAAATATAATGCAAAAAAAGGCATCAACATCATCATTGCAATTCCATTTAACGTCTCGCCAATAAACCGAATCCATACGTTACGGTCCATCTCCCTTAACTCACTCCACGTATTTTTCATCATTCCACCCCTTTTGTTCGCCAACAATTATCTTATAATACATTCAGAAAAATGTAAATTTTCAAAACAAAAAATCCATCCTAACAGAATTAGGATGGATTTTTCTGCTTATAAATTTGCTACATCGTCTTCGTCTTTACTATTATTTAAAGCACTATGTTTTCGGCTATATAAGAAGTAAACCGCAATACCGATAACCATCCATATACCAAAACTAATCCAAGCCGTTCCGGATAATTGAAGCATTAAGTATAAACAAAAAATTACCGTTAACGCTGGTAAAAATGGTACAAGCGGCGCCTTAAATGCTCTTGGTAAATCAGGATGAGTTCTTCTCATTACAATAACAGCAACAGCTACAAGTGCAAAGGCTGATAAAGTCCCCATATTTACAAGATGCGCCAATACATTTAAATCTATTAATCCTGAAATAAGTGCTGCAATAATTCCCGTTGTCCACGTATTTAAAAACGGTGTTTTAAATTTAGGGTGAACTTTAGCAAGACGCTTCGGCAATAATCCATCTCTACTCATTGCATACGAAACACGTACTTGCCCATACATCATAACTAACATTACTGTTGTGATCCCTGTAATTGCTCCTACCGAAATGACTCCCGCTAAACCATCTTGTCCAATAAATTGAAGTGCAAAAGCGACTGGATCTGATATATTTAGCTGACCGTATGGAACAATTCCTGTCAAAATAAGTGAAACAACAATATAAAGAACCGTACAAATTAATAAAGATGCAATAATGCCAATTGGTAAATCACGTTGTGGACGTTTCACTTCTTCTGCTGCCGTTGAAACTGCATCAAACCCTATGAATGCAAAGAACACTGTAGCAGCTCCAGCCATGACACCATCTAAACCAAACGGCATAAAAGGTGTCCAGTTTTCAGGTTTCACATAATTAAAACCAGCAAAGATAAAAATAAGAACGACTGCTATTTTAATAAATACCATAACATTATTTACACGTGCACTTTCACGAACACCTCTAGATAAAAGAACTGTCATCACTAAAATAATGAGAACTGCAGGTAAATCAATTATTCCACCCTTTCCTGTTCCTGGGGCTGAGGAGAGAATGGTAGGAATATGGATTCCAAACCCCTTTAATAAAGATTGGAAATAAGCGGACCAACCATTTGCCACAGCAGATGTAGCAAGTAAATACTCAAGCATTAAGTCCCATCCAATTAAAAATGCGAATACTTCTCCCATCGTCGCATATGTGTACGTATACACACTGCCTGAGACAGGAACCGAAGAAGCAAATTCAGCATAACAAAATGCAGCAAAGGCACAAGCTAACGCGGCTATCGCAAATGATAATATAATAGCTGGTCCAGAATGTTTCGCTGCTACCACGCCCGTTAAAACAAAAATACCAGTTCCAACAATCGCCCCGATTCCAAGCATCGTTAAATCCAATGCGCCCAATGTTCTTGCTAACGTCTTTTGTTTGCTCTCTTGCATTAACTTTGCAATAGGCTTCTTTTGAAAAATTTGCTTCATAGCATGCTCCTCCAAGTTTTAAATTTTCTGAAAATTTTTAATTCGCTTTTTCATTTTACCCATAGTACTTTTCTCAGTCAATACTTTTGTCGAAATAAGTAGAAATTCTTATGAATTTGCAATATCTTTATCATTCTTTCCATATATCTTTCTATAACTTTTTTTGGTATTATTATACATGTCGATTCCATAAAAGAGGCATGCTCCCTTATTGAGCATGCCTCTTTTTCCTATTTCACAGTATATGAACCTTCTTCAATCCAGCTATACATATATTTTTCATCTTCTGTTTCATGTGCTTGTTTTACAATACGAAGTGGACGGAATGTGTCTATCATAACAGCTAGTTCAAGCGTTTCTTTCTTCCCTATACTCCCCTCCGTTTTCCCAGGATGCGGCCCATGCGGAATTCCACTCGGATGAAGTGTAATAGAACCTTCTTCCACACCTTTCCTGCTCATAAAGTTTCCTTCTACATAGTACAGTACTTCATCACTATTCACGTTACTATGATAATATGGTGCCGGAATAGATTCTGGATGATAGTCGTATAAACGTGGTACGAAAGAGCAAATAACGAAATTGTGCCCCTCGAACGTTTGATGTACTGGAGGTGGCTGATGAATACGGCCTGTAATTGGTTCAAAGTCCTCTATATTAAAGACCCATGGATATAAATAACCATCCCATCCAACAACATCTAACGGATGGTGCCCTAAAACATGCTTATGCATATATCCTCTCGACTTTGTCATTACAACAAACTCACCTTTGTCATCATATGTCTCTAATTTTTCAGGGCCACGAATATCCCTCTCACAAAACGGACTATGCTCTAACAATTGTCCGTATTCATTACGATAGCGACGTGGCGTTGTAATTTGGCTATTTGCCTCTACAACAAGAAACTTAGTCTCTCCTTCATCTGGAATAACACGATAGATCGTTCCAATTGGAATCGTTACATAATCACCTTTTCTATAGTGAATCGTCCCAAACATCGTTTCAATTTTTCCTGTTCCGTAATGAACAAACAACATTTCATCTCCATCACCATTACGGTAGAAATAATCCATTTTTTTTGTTGGACTCACTACTCCAATTAACAAATCTTCATTTCCAAGTATGAAGTTTCTTCCACTTATTGCATCACCATTTTTTTTATTTTCTTTCGTGCGGAAGTGGCGATGAGCAAGAGCCACATCTTCTTCATACTGCAACTGACAAGAATGCGATAATGCCGAATGCGATACTTCGGTTGGCATATAATGATGATACAAAATAGATTGTGTACCAGAAAAACCTTTCGTTCCCATTACTTGTTCGCGATAAAGCGACCCATCTTTTTTACGGAATTGTACATGTCGTTTATGAGGTAGCTCCCCCATGTGACGATAAAACATGCCCATCACCTGCTTCCATTTCTTTTTTGACCGTATTACGTAATGTACCTAAACCAGTAATCGTAAGCTCTACAACATCTCCATCTTGCAGCCACTCTTCCGTACCCAGTTCTAAAATACAACCTGTTCCTACTGTCCCAGAACCAATCACATCGCCTGGATATAACGTAACGTCTTCCGAAGCACGTTCAATCATTTCAGCAAATGTATAGTAAATATCTTGGAAGTTCCCCTTTGATAATAACTTTCCATTTACATGAGCAGTCATCTCTAACTCATAACGGTCACCGTTACGATAAACATCTAATTCTTCTTTCGTAACAAGGTGCGCTCCTAATGAAGTTGCAAAATCTTTTCCTTTCGCCGGACCGAGTCCTACCTTCATTTCTGTTGCTTGTAAATCCCTTGCACTCCAGTCATTCATAATACAATAACCAAAAATGTAGTCCTCTGCTTGCTCACGAGAAATATTGCGTCCTTCTTTCCCAATTACGCAAGCAATCTCTAACTCATAATCAAGTTTTTTAGATTTTTTCGGACCAATTACAAAATCATTCGGACCAATTACAGCACGATGGTTCGTAAAATAAAAAACCGGTATATCGTACCATTCAGGTACAACATCTAGCCCCCTTCGGCCACGAGCCGTTTTTACATGCTGTTCAAACGCGTAAAAATCCCGAATACTACTCGGATTAGGAATTGCCGCCGCTAATTGTACTTCCTCTAAGGAATATATACCCTTTTCCGGATTCTTAATATTACGTAATACTTCGACATACTCATCCGCTTTCTCTAAAAAGGCGAACATAGAAGAAGGTAATTTCCCACCACTAGCAAGATTCATATCAATTACTTTATCACCTTCAAGCCATCCAGCTCGCATTTCTTTTGAAGGAAGACGAAATGTAACGAATTTCATCCTAATTCCTCCCTATGAAAATGAAATTTCCACCAACAAAATAATTTTTGCTGGTGGATATAAATTTTATAAATTTCCGCGACGCTCTTGTTCTCTTTCAATCGATTCGAATAATGCTTTAAAGTTTCCTTCTCCAAATCCGCGAGAACCTTTACGTTGAATGATTTCAATAAATAGAGTTGGGCGATCTACAATTGGTTTCGTAAAGATTTGTAGTAAATAACCTTCATCATCGCGATCTACTAAAATCTTTAATTCTTTTAACCTATCAATTTCCTCATCAATTTTTCCAACTCGCGCAGTTAACTCATCATAATAAGTATCTGGTGTATCTAAAAACTCCACGCCATTTTCACGAAGCGCTTCTACCGTTTTAACGATATCATTTGTTAGTAAAGCAAGATGTTGTACACCTGCTCCATTGTAGAACTCTAGATATTCTTGAATTTGTGATTTTCTCTTCCCATCTGCTGGCTCGTTAATAGGGAACTTAATACGACTTCCATTTGTCATAACCTTCGACATTAATGCTGAATACTCTGTACTAATATCATCATCATCAAAATGGATCATTTGTTTAAAGCCCATAACATTCTCGTAATAACTAACCCACTCTTCCATTTTTTCAACATTACCAACTACATGGTCCACAGCAATTAAACCTGACTCTTCAAACGGAATATCAAACTCAGCCTTTTGGAATCCTGGCATAAATGTTCCTTTATAATTTTTACGCTCTACAAGCGTATGAATTGTATCACCATACGTACCAATAACTGCTTTTTTCAATGTACCGTTCTCGTCTGTTAACTCTACAGGTGGCGCAATTGCAACGGCACCACGTTTCACTGCTTCCGAGTATGCTTTGTCAACATCGTCAACAAGTAATGCCACATCTTTCACACCATCACCATGAGTCTTTACAAACTCTGCAATACGATTGTCGCTACTTAAAGCTCCAGACACAACGAAACGCATATTTTTTTGGACAAGAACATAAGATACTTTTTCACGGTTACCAGTTTCTAATCCAGAGTAAGCCACAATTTTGAATCCGAATGCTCTCGCAAGGTAATAACTTGATTGCTTTGCATTTCCTACGTAAAATTCCAAATGATCTACATCACGTACTGGAAAAAAGTCCTCCATTTGTGCAGCTAGCGTATCCATAGATTTTTGTTTCATAAAATCCTCATCCCCCTGTAAATAGATTAAATGGTTCATACTTAAAACCAACCGAAAACGCTTCCAACATAAATTAATAGAAATTAGTTAGCAAGCTAACAAATTCTGACTTTTAAAATTTTCTATCTTTTCTGTCAAATTCCTCTTTTTTTCTTACATATAAAATTCGACTTTTTTCTCTTTAAGATAAAGGGAGGTTATTTATACTTGGAGGGATATATAGAAGAAAACAAAAAAGACCCTAACATATTAACTGCTTACTAATATGCTAGAGTCTTTATTTTTTTTGAATGATTGTATTTATATGTCTCATACTAATACATTTGCAAGAAATAGAATCAATGATGTTAATACTACCGCTCCACCTAATGATCCTAATAAATCTGTTTTTGTTACTTGTAATACTTGTTCACTGTTCATATTCCTCATTCTCCTTTCATTTTGTATGATTTAAAACTTTTATTATACTAATACACTTGATAAAAATACGATTAACGCTGTTAATACTACTGCTCCACTTGCTGATCCTACGAAGTCACCTTTTGTTACTTGTAATACTTGCTCTTTCATTTTGCATT
>NZ_JBTREW010000041.1:0-17717 GCF_054823925.1 Bacillus sp. F9_6S_D1_P_5
CCTGTCCCCGCAACCAAATGGTCCCGTGGTGTAGTGGTTAACATGCCTGCCTGTCACGCAGGAGATCGCCGGTTCGACCCCGGTCGGGACCGCCACTTTATATAAAGAAAAGAACGAAACATGTTGTTTCGTATTTTTTTATTTGTTTTAACAAAAAACTAATAAAGACAGTCAAACTATCCTTAGGAATCCCCCTAAGGACTTTTTTATATATTCAAAACCTGTATAATAAAGAGCAGAGAACATTGTGAGTAAAGTAGGTGAAGTCTGTGAGTAAATATGAAATAACAACAAAATCATCTGAGGAAACACAAAGATTATCAGAAAAACTAGGTGAACTTGCCCAGGCGCAAGATGTAATTATTTTAGAAGGAGATCTAGGGGCTGGTAAGACGACTTTTACAAAAGGACTAGCAAAAGGTCTTGGAGTAAAAAGAGTTGTAAATAGCCCTACCTTTAATATTATTAAAGAATATAAAGGAAGATTACCGCTATATCATATGGACGTGTATCGCTTAGCAGAAAGTGAAGAGGACTTAGGGTTTGATGAGTATTTCTACGGTGAAGGAATTACGGTAGTAGAATGGGCTCATTTAATAGAAGCATATTTACCAAATGAGAAATTACAAATTAGTTTATTCCATGCTGGAGATGATACAAGAAACATTGTACTCGAGCCAGTTGGAGATCGCTATATTAGATTATGTGAGGAGCTATTACAAGATGAAAGTACTAGCAATTGATACTTCAAATTACGTAATGGGTGTATCCCTTATTGAAGAAGGAAACGTAATTGGGGAAATCATTACAAACTTAACAAAAAACCATTCTGTACGTCTTATGCCAGCTGTAGAACAACTGTTAAAAGAATGCGGTGTAAAACCGAAAGAATTAACGAAAATAGTTGTAGCTGCTGGACCAGGATCATATACAGGTGTTCGCATAGGTGTGACAGCTGCCAAAACATTGGCTTGGTCACTTCAAATACCAATTGTAGGTGTATCAAGTTTAGAAGTAGTGGCTGCAAACGGAGCAAATTTTGATGGGTTAATCTGTCCTTTATTCGATGGAAGACGCGGACAAATTTATACGGGGCTATATACATATGAAGGAGAGAAGTTAACTTCTATAGAAGAAGACCGAATTATCCTTATTGTAGACTGGTTGCAAATGTTAAAAGATAAAGGAAAGCCTGTTTTATTTCTTGGTAACGATGTTAAATTGCATAAAGAAACGATTATCGAACATTTGGGCGATCAAGCTGTATTTGCTCCTTTCACTAAAAATAACCCAAGACCAAGTGAGTTAGCGTTCTTAGGATTGCAAAAAGAAGAACAAGATGTACATTCATTCGTTCCTAGTTACCTTCGTTTAGCTGAAGCTGAAACAAAGTGGTTAGAAAGTCAAAACAAGTAGGAGTTTGCAGAGGATGGATATGATATTTAGAAAGATGGAACTCGATGATATCGCTCAAATTGTAGCTATTGAAGAAGCATCTTTTTCAACTCCTTGGACTGCAGATGCCTTTCACCGTGAGTTAACGATGAATGAACATGCACATTATGTTGTGCTAGAAAAAGATGGTCGTGTAATTGGGTATTGTGGATTGTGGATAATTATTGATGAATCACATATAACAAATATAGCTATTTTGCCAGAATACAGAGGTCAAAAGCTAGGAGATGCTTTATTGAAAGAAGTTATTTCCGAAGCGAAAACTCTAGGCGTAAAAACGATGACACTGGAAGTACGTGTATCAAATGAAGTAGCAAAACAGTTATACAGAAAATACGGATTTCAAAATGGTGGAATTCGTAAACGATACTATGCAGACAATCAGGAAGATGGTCTCGTAATGTGGGTGAATATATAATGGAAAAAAATACGATTATACTTGGTATAGAAACAAGTTGTGATGAAACAGCAGTAGCGGTTGTTAAAAATGGAACGGAAATTATTGCGAATGTCGTTGCATCACAAATTGAAAGTCATAAACGTTTTGGCGGAGTTGTACCAGAGATTGCATCTCGTCATCATGTAGAAGAAATTACAGTTGTGTTAGAAGAAGCTTTAAAAGAAGCCAATATCACATTTGATGATATTGATGCAATTGCTGTAACAGAAGGACCTGGTTTAGTAGGAGCACTTCTAATAGGGGTAAACGCAGCGAAAGCAGTGGCATTTGCACATGATATCCCTCTAGTTGGTGTACATCATATCGCTGGCCATATTTATGCGAACCGTTTAGTAAAAGAAGTTCAATTCCCACTGCTATCACTTGTTGTATCTGGTGGACATACAGAGCTTGTTTATATGAAAGAACATGGTTCATTTGAAGTAATTGGTGAAACAAGAGATGATGCAGCGGGAGAGGCGTATGATAAAGTAGCTCGTACGTTATCTATGCCATATCCAGGTGGTCCTCATATTGATCGCCTTGCACATGAAGGAGAACCGACAATCGATCTGCCTCGTGCATGGCTAGAACCGGATTCGTATGATTTCAGTTTCAGTGGATTGAAATCAGCAGTTATCAACACTGTGCATAACGCAAAACAGCGCGGAATAGAAATTGCACCGGTAGATTTAGCAGCAAGTTTCCAAGAGAGTGTAATTGACGTATTAGTAACGAAAGCTTCTCGTGCAGCGGATGCTTATAACGTAAAGCAAGTGCTTCTTGCTGGTGGAGTGGCTGCAAATAAAGGACTTCGTGCGCGTTTAGAAGCAGAATTTGCACAAAAAGAAAATGTAGAGCTAATTATTCCTCCTTTATCTTTATGCACAGATAATGCAGCAATGATTGCAGCGGCAGGTACAATTGCATATGAACAAGGAAAACGCGCTACATTAGCTTTAAATGCAAATCCAGGATTAGATATTGAAGCATAGTTATACACAAAATTAACCACAGCTTGTGGATAAAACCCATATTATCTGTTGATAATGTGGGTTTTATTGTGTATATAAAATGTTGATAACTTTTTCGTTAATTGTGGATAATGTGGAAAAGTTATTTTGAGGTTTATTTTATAAAGGTGGATATGTGTATAAACTTGTGGATAAATTAGGCGAAGTCTGACCTTTAAATATACCCTTTTTCGGGAAATAAAAACGAAGAAGATATCTCTAAAAAACATTTTGGAATATGCTCTTATTATAAGGGGTGCTAACATTGTCAAACCTTGTCGGTAAATCGGTATCTCGTGTCGAATCGTTTATGCAATAGAGGTTGACCACGGCTAGAAGATAAAAAGGATGTCCCATCGTCAAAAATTCCGACTGATGAGACATCCTTCTTATTCATACTCTTATAAATGCAATTCTTCCCATTCTGCCATACAAGCATCAAGTTGTTCTTGTAGTGTTTGCTTTTTCGTTGTAATTTCACTAGCCTTTTCATAATCTGCATATATTTCTGGTAAGCAAAGTTGATCTTCTAACGTAGCAATTTCTTCTTCAAATTGTACAATATTTTGTTCTAGTTCCTCGATTTTTCGAGTACGTTGACGCTCCAACTTTTTGCGCTCTTTTTCTTCAAGATAATTTAATTTTTCTGGAGCTACAGTTTTTTGAACAGGTGCTTGATTCTCTTGCTGTTCTTGTTGTTCAAATTCAGCACGTTCAATCATCTCATTTTTCTTTTCAACGTAGTAATCGTAGTCACCTAAATATTCCTGCGCACCTTCTGTTGATAACTCAACAACAGTTGTCGTTACACGATTAATAAAGTAGCGGTCATGTGAGACGAATAGAAGGGTACCCGGATAATCAATTAAAGCATTCTCCAAGATTTCTTTACTATTTAAATCAAGATGGTTCGTAGGCTCATCGAGAATTAATAAATTCGATTTTTGCATCATAAGTTTTGCAAGAGCTAACCGAGCCTTTTGTCCACCACTAAGAGAAGATACTGGTTTTAGTACATCGTCTCCTGTGAATAAGAAGTTACCTAGTATTGTGCGAATTTCTTTTTCGGGCTGCAATGGATATTCATCCCATAATTCATTTAAAACTCGCTTAGAAGATGTTAAGTTAGCTTGTTCCTGATCATAATAACCAACAGATACATTGGATCCGAAAGAAACATCACCATGTAATAGTGGTAACTTATTCACAATGGATTTCAACAATGTGGATTTCCCAATTCCATTTGGACCAACTAAAGCAACACTATCCCCACGAGTTAAGCGCATTGTTACATGTTCAATAATTGGATCCTCATCATAGCCGATAGTTGCATCCTTTACTTGTAAAACATCATTTCCACTTTGTTTTTCAATATCGAAATGGAAGGAAGCCGACTTAGAGTCACCTAATGGTCTTGTTAATAGTTCCATACGGTCTAATTGTTTACGACGGCTTTGCGCACGTTTTGTTGTAGATGCACGAGCTATATTCTTTTGAACGAAGTCCTCAAGTTTAGCGATTTCATCTTGTTGTTTTTCATAACGTTTCATTTCTTGCTCGTATAGTGCTGATTTTAAATCTAAATATTTACTGTAGTTACCAACAAATCGTCTACTTTCTTTATTCGAAATTTCATATACTTGTGTAACGAGTTTATCTAAGAAATAACGGTCATGGGAAACAATAAGTATTGCGCCAGGATAGCCTTGTAAATATTGTTCAAGCCATGTTAATGTTTCGATATCTAAATGGTTTGTAGGCTCGTCCAAAATAAGTAAGTCTGGTTTCGTTAATAATAATTTACCGAGAGCTAATCGTGTTTTTTGCCCACCGCTTAATGTAGAAATCGTCGTCTGGTGCGTTTCGACTGGGAAGCCAAGACCGCTTAAAATCGAACGGATATCTGCTTCGTACTGATAGCCACCTTGATCTTTATAATCTAATTGCAATTGGTCATAATCAGTTAATAACCTTTCATATATAGCCTCGTTTGAAAAGTTTTCTTCTTTTCCCATCTCTTGCTCTAGCCTTCGAAGTTTTGTCTCCATTTGCTGCAAGTGTGTAAAGACGGTTAACATTTCATCCCAAATTGTTAAAGACGTTTCTAAACCGGTATTTTGAGCTAAGTATCCGATTGAGACATCTTTCGGTTTTATAATTTCGCCACCATCATGAGATAGCTCACCAGCTATTATTTTTAATAACGTAGATTTTCCGGCTCCATTTCGTCCGACTAATGCGATGCGATCTTTCGTTTGAACTTCCAATTTTATGTTTGCAAGAATCGTTTCTGCACCGTATAATTTCGAAAGCGCGTTTACTTGTAATAAAATCAATGTTTTCACCTCAAATAATTTCTTAACTTTGCCATGTTTATATTTCTCAATCATACTAAAAATAGTGTATAGTTTAAAATACAGAGAGAATACTTCTTCTTTCTATTATACAAGGAATTTAATAAGTGCTAAACTTCTGTATTTGATTAAAGCATATGAATAAAGATAGGAAGAGAGGAGAGGTTATATGGAGCAGCAGAAAATTCCACAAGCCACTGCTAAGAGATTGCCTCTATACTATCGATTTATCCAAAACTTATCTCTGTCTGGTAAGCAACGTGTTTCATCAGCCGAATTAAGTGAAGCGGTAAAGGTTGATTCCGCAACTATTCGAAGAGATTTCTCATACTTTGGGGCGTTAGGGAAAAAAGGATATGGATATAACGTAAATTATTTATTATCATTTTTCCGTGAAACACTCGACCAAGATGATATAACACGTGTAGCGCTTATTGGAGTAGGTAATTTAGGGACCGCTTTCTTACATTATAATTTCACGAAAAACAATAATACAAAAATTGAAATGGCGTTTGACGTTAGTGAAGAGAAAGTTGGAACAGAAATCGGGGGCATTCCTGTATATCATTTAGATGAATTAGAAGAAAGATTATCAAATGATATACAAGTGGCAATATTAACAGTACCGGCTACAGTAGCACAATCTGTAGCAGATAGATTAGCTGAAACGAGTGTGCATGGTATTTTAAATTTCACACCAGCACGCTTAAATGTGTCAGACGATATAAGAATTCATCATATTGATTTAGCAGTAGAGTTACAAACACTTGTTTACTTTTTAAAGAATTATCCACAATAAAACGCAGAGGAAGCGACCTCTGCGTTTTATTATTGTTTTTTCTTTGTGAATTTAACTAATATAAGGCGAAGTGCCAAATTAAAATCAATTGTTGCCATAACTGCAAATAGTATTGTCCACATATTCCAGATTGTATCTGTTACGTTCGTAATGGCGAAGCGGGTAAAGATACATCCTAGTAGGAAGTACAATGCAGCCATGAACAATGGTGAGTTTCTCATAAAAATCCTCCGATAAAGCCTTGCATTTTTTCAGCTTCTTTAATCATTTCTTGAATTTGTTCATTGCTCATTAAAACTTGAGCAACTGCAACTAATGTATTCATTGCAACATGAGCTGCGATAGGGACGATAATACGCTTCGTTTTTACATATAAAAAGGCGAATACGAGTCCCATAGAAGTGTATACCAATAAGTGAGTGAAATCAAAATGAATTGCTGCGAATACGAGAGAACTAATAATAGCAGCAATAAAGAAGTTAAACTTCTTATAAAGTGTACCAAATAAAATTTTTCTAAATACGATTTCTTCCAAAATAGGTCCTATTATAGATATAACAATAAGGAACCAAGGTGTCGTTCTTGCGATATCCATAAGTCTTGCTGTATTTTCAGATCCAGGTTTAATTCCTAATAAACGCATTTCTATCATACCGGCAATACTTTGCGAGAAAAATGCTAAGAAGAACCCGATAAAAATCCAACCAATCGTAGCTGGAACAGTAGAACGCTTTGTATCTAAATGTCTGTCACGAATATCTGTTCTAAGTAACCAAAGTACGATACATAATGCAATAAAGAAGCTAATGATTGCCCAGTGACCAGTTATGAGTTGAAATTTCTCTTCCCTAGTAAATCCCCTGTTATCATAAAGTCCAGTTTTCAGGAGAAGTGGTAATCCAGCAATTGATGATAACTGCATTAAAATGTATGTAACGATAACCCACCAATATTGTTTTTTCAAATGGTTTAACCATCCTTTCTAACTCTAGTGTATGAGATAAGGTAGGATAACATGTAAATATGCTACCTACGATATAAACCTTACTTAAATTATGTTTTTTTTGTAAATCCTTATTTGAAATTATAATAGAAGACAGGAGAAAGTTGTGTGTGTAGCGAAAACAACTTAGGGTGTCCTTTCATATTGTAACATACGAGTAGTGGAAACAACGATTCATATGGTAAAGGTAGAAGAAGAGAGACTCTATATAGAAAAGTGTATAACTGAATTTGCGAAAAAATTATGATTTTTTTACTTGCAAAAGAAATTGAGATTATTTATTATTATAAGTGTGTTAGCACTCGGGTGACCTGAGTGCTAATAAATAAAATTTACATAACAAAATGAGGAGGTTATTGTTCATGCTAAAGCCATTAGGTGATCGCGTTGTAATTGAGCTTGTTCAAGCGGAAGAAAAAACAGCAAGTGGTATTGTATTACCAGACACAGCAAAAGAAAAACCACAAGAGGGTAAAGTTGTTGCAGTAGGTACTGGTCGAGTGCTTGAAAATGGTGAGCGTGTTGCTTTAGAGGTAGCAGCAGGTGATCTTATCATCTTCTCAAAATATGCAGGTACTGAAGTGAAATATGAAGGTACAGACTACTTGATTTTACGTGAAAGTGACATTCTAGCAGTTATCGGTTAATTATATAAATCTTAAAAAATCCAAGGGGGTCAATTATTATGGCAAAAGATATTAAATTTAGTGAAGAAGCACGTCGTTCGATGCTTCGCGGTGTCGACACTCTTGCAAATGCAGTAAAAGTAACGCTTGGACCAAAAGGTCGTAACGTTGTTCTTGAGAAAAAATTTGGTTCACCACTTATTACAAATGACGGTGTAACAATCGCAAAAGAAATCGAATTAGAAGATGCATTCGAAAACATGGGTGCAAAATTAGTAGCAGAAGTTGCTAGCAAAACAAACGATGTAGCTGGTGACGGAACAACAACTGCAACTGTATTAGCACAAGCTATGATTCGTGAAGGTCTTAAAAACGTAACAGCTGGTGCGAACCCAATGGGCCTTCGTAAAGGTATCGAAAAAGCTGTAGTTGCTGCAGTAGAAGAATTAAAAACGATTTCTAAACCAATCGAAGGTAAATCTTCTATCGCACAAGTAGCTGCTATTTCTGCTGCTGACGAAGAAGTAGGTCAATTAATCGCTGAAGCAATGGAGCGCGTTGGTAACGACGGCGTTATTACTTTAGAAGAATCTAAAGGTTTCACAACAGAATTAGACGTAGTAGAAGGTATGCAATTTGATCGTGGATATGCATCTCCTTACATGATTACTGATTCTGACAAAATGGAAGCAGTTCTTGATAACCCATACATCTTAATCACTGACAAAAAGATTTCTAACATTCAAGAAATCTTACCAGTATTAGAGCAAGTGGTACAACAAGGTAAACCACTTCTTATCATTGCTGAAGATGTAGAAGGCGAAGCGTTAGCTACATTAGTAGTGAACAAACTTCGTGGTACATTCAATGTAGTAGCTGTTAAAGCTCCTGGATTTGGTGACCGTCGTAAAGCAATGCTAGAAGATATTGCAATCTTAACTGGTGGCGAAGTAATCACTGAAGAATTAGGCCGTGACTTAAAATCTGCTACAATTGAATCTTTAGGACGCGCTGGTAAAGTTGTTGTAACGAAAGAAAACACAACTGTAGTTGAAGGTATCGGAAATACACAACAAATCGAAGCTCGCATCGGTCAAATCCGTGCGCAATTAGAAGAAACTACTTCTGAATTCGATCGTGAAAAATTACAAGAGCGTCTTGCAAAACTTGCAGGTGGCGTAGCAGTAATTAAAGTAGGTGCAGCAACTGAAACTGAGTTAAAAGAGCGCAAACTTCGCATTGAAGATGCACTTAACTCAACTCGTGCAGCAGTAGAAGAAGGTATCGTTGCAGGTGGTGGTACTTCACTTATGAACGTATACACAAAAGTAGCTTCTATCGTAGCTGAAGGCGACGAAGCAACAGGTATCAACATCGTACTTCGTGCACTAGAAGAGCCAGTTCGTCAAATCGCAATCAACGCTGGTCTAGAAGGATCTGTAGTTGTAGAGCGTCTAAAAGGCGAAAAAGTAGGCGTTGGTTTCAACGCAGCAACTGGCGAGTGGGTTAACATGCTTGAAACTGGTATCGTAGATCCAGCTAAAGTAACTCGCTCTGCACTTCAAAACGCAGCATCTGTTGCAGCTATGTTCTTAACGACTGAAGCTGTAGTAGCTGACAAACCAGAACCAAATGCACCAGCAATGCCTGACATGGGCGGCATGGGCATGGGCGGTATGGGCGGAATGATGTAATAAGCATCACTCTGTGAAGCTGTTCAATGTATAAATAGTTAATTAGAAGAAGGCTACTTCCTTGATGAGAGGAGGTAGTCTTTTTTGTGTTATTAAAGTTTGCATACCAAGAATTTCTGGAAGACTGTAAGTTTCGAAATACAACGGAGGTAAATATTCAAAATTATAAGGTTCTCTTAGGTGGTTTTATTGATTAATTTCACGATAATGACATTTTGAATGTTGAAGAAATTAAAAATCTTTATGTGAAAAGCTATTTACGTCATTCCAAGATACAAAACCTCAAATGTTTAATGTATTTAGGGAATTTGATAAGATTGCAGAAGAACTAATGCATGCTGCTGAAAAGTTTCGTAATGCTGATGAACTTTATGATGGTAATTTAGTTGATGGAAGTTTATCTAATGAAAAAAATAGAAGCAGGAGCAATGGGCGACAAACCCTCTGAAAAATCTATGCTGAGAAAAATTTGGGATGGTATATACGTTGGCTCTGGGCAAGTTATTGGGGAGATTGTAGAAGGATTTAATTCATTAGACGATACAGTAACAAAGGAAAATATTAAGTATGCTATAGGTCACCCTATAGAGACAGTTTCTACTGCTTGGAATACTGTTTCAGATTCATTTATGAATGATTTTTGGCATGGTGATGCGGAAAGTCGTACAAAATGGGGCACAAGTATTTTTATGGGACTTGGATTGGGATGGATTGGGGATAAAGGAATAAGCAGAGTAGGAAAAGTAACTACATTAGGGATAAAAGCAGAACAGAGTATCTCTCATTTTTCAAATAAATTAAAAATGAGAGATCCCTTTGCTTATGCTGGTGATTTTAGAGATGTTCCAAAAACTTCTTTTAATTCTTTAGAAGAAGCACGAAATACATTTATGTTTGCTGACCCTGGTAATTTAAATACACCTAGATTCCAAGAATACATTAGCCAAGTAGAAGAAATTACAAATAGGAAAATCCCTGAAAAGCAGAGGGAATTACTACAAGAACACATAGAAAATAATAGTTATGAACGATTAAGCAAAGAAGAAGTTGTAAAAAGAAGAAGAGAATTTGGTAGATTAAAAGGTGATTTAAGAGAAGAGTGGGAACTGGAGACTAATTAAAAATGGCCTACTTATGAAGAAGAAATCCTTTCTAGAAGAGGAATACCGCTAAGGCATGTAGATGACCCGTATGATGCACATCATTTTATTGAAAATGCACACGGTGGAGAACATGAGTGGTGGAATATACACCCAGCTAAATTTCCTACTGAACATCAAGGTGGGATTCATGGCAAGGAAGGTATTTCAAAAGAGATTTTTAAGAAAAAGTGAATAACGGAGGTATTAACGCTATGTTTAACTTTTTGAAAAAATATGTTGTAGCAGACAGGAGTGTACGTTCTAAACAAAAACCTATTTTTTATCCTATATATCAAGAAGAGATAGATGAAGCAGAAAGCTTATTACAAATGGAACTCCCAAAAGAACTGCAACGTTTTTATCAAGAAATAGGTTGTGGTTTTTTAAAGTCTGATAAAAGAATGTTTTTCAACAGGTTTATGGACCCGATTTCAGTTGCGGATTTTCGCTTAAGACAGGATATTTACGAATATAATCCAAACCTAGATGATGTAGATGATGATGAATCATTAGTATTTTTCGAAGCAACAGCACTTAACTTTTTAACAATTAAATTTAAAGAGGAAAATGAATTAGGTCAATGTCCTATTTACTCTGAAGATGAGAAAATAGCGGATTCTTTAGAAGGATTTTTAATTAAAATGGATGAAAACCCTGATTATTATATTTAATCTTATTAATCATTGCTTTAAGGATTAGGACTTGAAAAATAGCTAATCATGAAAACAAAAAGCTTATGTATAACTTGCATAGGCTTTTATAGTGTCTATTAACTCTTTTGTTTGAGTTGTATTTATGTCAGCGTAAGAGCTAGAACAGGTTGATGAAATTTTTATACGGATAGGTAAAAAAATAGGAAGAAACTGATGATACGACTTTAGCTGTAGTAGCTGACAAAACAGAACCAATTGAACCAGTAATGCCTGGCATGGGCGGTATGATGTAATTCCTTTTCTAAAAAACATCCATTTCTATATAGAAATGGATGTTTTTTAGAAAAGGAAATGAATTTCTGTAGAATTTTGTCGCTTTCTCTCTTGACCATATCGATACTTCATTGTTAGAATCTAGGAAGATAATATAAAACAATCCTTCATATATCCTCGATGATATGGTTTGAGAGTCTCTACCGGGTTACCGTAAACAACCTGACTATGAAGGCAGTGCGTCTTATATTTATAAAGAGCGGAAGACTATCTTTCTTTATAAAGCCAGACCCCTGCCTTTTCTTTGTTATGAGACTAGAGGCGGAGGACTGGCTTTTTTTATTATATTAGTAATGCTTTTTGCCAAATTGGTGAAAATATTTATATACGAGAACTAACGTTGGGGTGATTATTTTGAAGAAGCAGCATGATACAATTATCGTTTTAGATTTTGGGAGTCAGTACAATCAGTTAATAGCACGTCGAATTCGTGAGTTCGGTGTATACAGTGAACTTCATCCACATACAATTACTGCAGAAGAAATTAAAGCAATGAATCCAAAAGGGATTATCTTCTCTGGTGGACCAAATAGTGTATACGGTGAAGGTGCATTACATTGTGATGAAAAAATCTTTGAACTAGGATTACCGATCTTCGGTATTTGTTACGGTATGCAGCTTATGACACAACACTTTGGTGGTAAAGTAGAACGTGCAAACCACCGTGAGTACGGAAAAGCTGTTCTTAAAGTAGAGAACGAATCAAAATTATATGCGAACCTTCCAGAAGAGCAAGTTGTATGGATGAGTCATGGCGACTTAGTAACTGGTTTACCTGAAGGATTCGTAGTAGATGCAACAAGTGAGTCTTGTCCAATTGCTGGTATGAGCAATGAAGAGCAAAACTTATACGGTGTACAATTCCACCCAGAAGTACGTCACTCTGAGCACGGTAACGATTTAATTAAAAACTTCGTATTCGGCGCATGTGGTTGTTCTGAAGGATGGAACATGGAGAACTTTATCGAAGTAGAATTAGAGAAAATCCGTGAAACTGTTGGAGACAAAAAAGTACTATGCGCACTTAGCGGCGGTGTAGACTCTTCTGTTGTAGCAGTGTTAATTCATAAAGCAATCGGCGACCAATTAACATGTATTTTCGTTGACCACGGTTTACTTCGTAAAGGTGAAGCGGAAGGTGTTATGAAAACATTCAGCGAAGGCTTCCATATGAACGTTATTAAAGTGGATGCAAAAGAGCGCTTCATGAACAAGTTAAAAGGTGTAGAAGATCCAGAGCAAAAACGTAAAATCATCGGTAACGAATTCATTTACGTATTTGATGATGAAGCTTCTAAATTACAAGGTATGGACTTCCTAGCACAAGGTACACTTTATACAGATATCGTTGAGAGTGGTACTGCAACTGCACAAACAATTAAATCTCACCATAACGTTGGTGGACTTCCAGAAGACATGCAGTTCAAATTAATTGAGCCTTTAAACACTTTATTTAAAGATGAAGTACGTGTATTAGGATCAGAACTAGGAATTCCTGATGAAATCGTATGGCGTCAACCATTCCCAGGTCCTGGTCTTGGTATTCGTGTATTAGGTGAAATCACAGAAGAGAAATTAGAAATCGTTCGTGAATCTGATGCGATTTTACGCGAAGAAATTATTAAAGCGGGCTTAGACCGTGAAATCTGGCAATACTTCACTGCGCTTCCTGGTATGCGTAGCGTAGGTGTTATGGGTGACGAGCGTACTTACGATTACACAGTAGGTATCCGCGCAGTAACATCTATCGACGGTATGACAGCTGACTGGGCACGTATCCCTTGGGATGTATTAGAGAAAATCTCTGTACGTATCGTAAACGAAGTAAAGCACGTTAACCGTATCGTGTATGATGTAACGAGTAAGCCACCAGCAACGATTGAGTGGGAATAGTATTATACAAAAGATCCATCTATTGCACATGCATAGATGGATCTTTTGTAGTTTTACCCTTAATACGAACAAAAATATAAAATTTTGTTAAAATGTTCGTTTTTAATTGACAAAAGCACCTATGCGAGTTAATATGAGTATGTAATTCAAACGAAAAGTGAATATTATGCCGTCGTATAATATCGGGGATATGGCCCGAAAGTTTCTACCTAGCTACCGTAAATGGCTTGACTACGAGGCGTTTTTATAAAGGTGAGGGGAATCTTATCTTTATTCATAGAACGCTTCCATGTATATGCAATGGAAGCCTTTTTTATTTTTAATAGATAAAAGAGGGCTAGGAGATTACGGCGAGTAATCATATAACGGGGGAAACGTAAGATGAAGCGCTATTTTCAGTTTGATGAACTCGGCACGAATTATAAAACAGAGTTCATAGCGGGTTTAACGACATTTTTATCTATGGCTTATGTACTATTTGTCAATCCTGCTACGTTGTCACTTGGAAATGTTAAAGGGTTACCGGCAGGTACAGGAATGGATCCAGGTGCAGTATTCGTTGCTACAGCATTAGCGGCAGCGATTGGTTCGTTAATTATGGGTATTTTCGCGAAGTATCCGATTGCTTTGGCGCCAGGTATGGGGATTAACGCGTTCTTTGCTTATACAGCAGTGTTAACGATGGGTATCCCATGGCAAACAGCGATTGCTGGAACGTTAATGTCAGGTATTATCTTTATTATTCTTACGGCTTCAGGTATTCGTGAAAAAATCATTAATGCAATTCCATCAGAGTTAAAGTTTGCAGTAGCGGCAGGTATCGGATTATTCATTGCTTTCCTTGGATTCCAAAATGCTGGAGTTATCGTGAAAAATGATGCTGTTCTTGTTGGGTTGGGGGATTTAACAAAGGGCACAACGTTACTAGCAATCTTCGGGGTTGTTACGACAATCATCTTCATGATTAAGAAAATAAATGGTGCAGTTTTCTACGGTATGATTCTTACAGCGATCTTAGGAGTAGCGACAGGATTAATTGATACTCCGAAAGCTGTAGTGGGAGCAATACCGAGTCTAGAACCAACGTTCGGTGTGGCGTTAACTCACTTTGGAGATATTTTCACTGTTGAAATGGCGATTGTTATTATAACGTTCTTCTTTATCGATTTCTTTGATACAGCAGGTACACTTGTAGCGGTTGCGAATCAAGCGGGATTAATGAAGAACAATAAATTACCACGTGCAGGAAAAGCGTTATTTGCAGATGCGATTGCAACTGTAATCGGTGCGATTTTAGGTACATCAACAACGACGTCTTACATTGAATCTTCTGCAGGGGTAGCAGCGGGTGGACGTTCTGGATTTACAGCAGTTGTAACAGCAGGGTTCTTCTTATTGGCACTATTCTTCTCGCCATTATTAAGTGTTGTAACACCAGCTGTAACAGCACCAGCTTTAATTATTGTAGGAATCTTAATGGTTTCATCTTTAGGCGAAATTGATTGGCAGAAATTCGAGATTGCAGTACCGGCATTCTTTACAATCATTTCAATGCCGCTTACGTATAGTATTGCGACAGGGATTGCGATCGGGTTTATCTTCTATCCAATTACAATGGTAGTAAGTGGACGTCGTAAAGAGATTCATCCAATTATGTATGTTATGGGAGTTTTATTCGTACTATATTTCATCTACGTTCGTAAATAAAAGGGGTTTTTGAAAGGTCTAGACTTAAGGGGAGTCTAGACCTTTTTTGCGTCTTCAGAAAATCTTAAGGATTTCTGAGCGTTTTTCTTCAGAAGTTTTCCTATAATAGAAGTTAGGGATTAAAAAAGTGATGGGGGAGATATTGTGGCAAATGAAACAATACTTGTCGTAGATGATGAAAAAGAAATTCGAAATCTAATTACAATCTATTTAAAGAATGAAGGATATAAAGTATTGCAAGCGGGGGACGGAGAAGAAGGATTACGTTTACTAGAAGAAAATGAAGTACATTTAGTCGTATTAGATATTATGATGCCGAAAGTAGACGGTATTCATATGTGTATGAAAGTAAGAGAATCGAAAGAAATGCCGATTATTATGCTTTCTGCGAAAACGCAAGATATGGACAAAATTTTAGGGTTAACAACAGGTGCAGATGACTATGTAACGAAACCGTTTAACCCGTTAGAGTTAATCGCAAGAATTAAATCTCAGTTACGTCGTTATATGAAAATGAATGGTTTTGCTATTCAAAATGAGGACGAGTTAGAAATTGGAGAGATGAAAATAAACATCTCAACCCACAAAGTTATTGTGGATGGAGAAGAAGTGAAACTGACCCCAAGGGAATTTTCAATTCTAGAATTACTAGCCCGTAATCCGGGAATGGTCTTTAGCGCAGAGCAAATTTATGAAAAGGTTTGGAATGAACGATCCTTCCAGTCTGATAACACTGTAATGGTGCATATTCGAAAAGTACGTGAAAAGATTGAGGAGAATCCAAGGAAACCTAGATATATAAAAACAGTATGGGGAGTGGGGTATAAGATTGAAAAAGATATTTAATCCATTTACTTATGTTAGGAAAATTCGAGAATTAATTAGGAAGATAATGAAGAGCGTGAAACGGAGTATACGGATTCAACTTATTACTGCGTTTACGGCTTGTGCGTTATTAGGTCTCTTTGTATCAACGAAGATAGTGGCGCCTGTTTTTGAAGATGCTAGCCGACATGCTGAGATTAATTATAGAGATGGTATGGAACAAATTAATCGTAAAGCGCAAAGTACTGCGGAAATGATGGTTGATGCAAATAAATTAGATGCCGTACAAAGTATGATAGAGCTAGAAAATGAGCATTTAGAGCAGGGGCAGGATGCTTTTAAAATATTAGTTACCGATGAAAATGGTAAGGTTTTGTATAAAACGAAGCAGGCGCAAGAAGAACAAATTAATTTGCATAATACAATTCGTAATGCAACTTCGTTTGCTATCAATTATTCGAATAATACTGATATTGAAAGATCTAGAAAAGAGTTTATTACTTTCTCACCTATTACAATTGAAGATAAAAACTTGTATATGTTTGTGAGCGGAATTCCTCAAGGGGAAGTAGTATATTATAAAGTAGAAGGACCATTCCCATTTTTAATTGGTGTACTCGTATTCATTTTCTCTTTCTTCTATATAACAAAGAGAAAGATGAAGCAAATTGAAGCGATGGCAGAAGGTGTAAGGGAAATAGAAAAAGGTAACTTAGCGTATCGTATTGAGAAAAAAGGTGAAGACGAGATTGCGTCTTTAACTGAGAATATTAATAATATGGCAGAAGAGCTTATGAATAATATAGAAAAAGAACGTAAATTAGAGAAGCAAAAGAACGAGCTTATTACGAATGTATCTCACGATTTACGTACACCACTTACTTCTATTATGGGTTACTTGCGATTGCTTCGAGATTCTAAATATGAAAATAAAGAACAACATGATGAGTATACGAGAATTGCTTTTGCGAAGTCGGAGCAGTTAAAGAATTTAATAGAAGATTTATTTGAGTATACGAAGTTAACAAATGAGCAAGTTATATTAGAAAAACAAGAGGTTTGTATAAATGAGTTACTCGAGCAATTAATAGAAGAGTTAGTACCGCAGGCGGAAGAGCATGGACTTACGTTTGTTAAGAAGTTTCCTGAGGAACGTGCCTATGCAGCGGTTGATTCGGAAAAGATGGTCCGTGTATTTGATAATTTATTAATGAACGCTATTAAGTATAGTAAAGATGATGGAGAGATAAAAGTTTCTCTTCAAAGGCAGCGCCGGGATATACAAATTGTAATTGCGAATCATAGTGAAGATTTTACGAGAGAAGAGTTAGGGAGCTTGTTTGAACGCTTCTATAAGAAAGATCAATCTAGAAGTAGAGTAACAGAAGGGTCGGGACTTGGATTAGCGATTGCGAAAAGTATTGTTGAATTGCAAGGTGGTAGTATTCGAGCAGAATATGAGGATGGTATTATTCAATTTATCGTCTCGTTACCAATTATAGAAAAATAATAAACGAATAGAATGATATATGATAAAAAGGCTTATTTTAAAAGGAATAAGCCTTTTTATATTTTTTTAGAAAAACATGTTGACGATTGTAGATTAGAGGTGTAATATAGAACAAGTCGCCGATGCAATAACGCAGAACGCGGCAAACGAAATGAAAAACTTAGTTGACATTAACTAACGAAGATGTTAACATAAGGAAGTCGCAAATGAGCGACTAAGTAGTTCTTTGAAAACTGAACGAAACAAACAACGTGAAACGTCAATTTTTATT
>NZ_JBTREW010000042.1:0-14878 GCF_054823925.1 Bacillus sp. F9_6S_D1_P_5
CTCTTTAGCGCCGATGGTAGTTGGGACCTTGTCCCTGTGAGAGTAGGACGTCGCCAAGCAACTAAAAACACAAGTCTTTTGACTTGTGTTTTTTTTATTTCCCATGAAATAGGTTCGATTCTGTAAGTAAAAAGGCTGAAATGTAGTAAGGGATTTTTTGAGCAGAAATAGTAAGGAATTGATAAATAAATGGGTAATCTTCAGAACCATAGCTTCCAAGTAAATCATACCACCAATCTGTTTCGTATCTAGAAATCATACTTAAATTGTAGAGCAATAAATAATGAACAAGAAGTTCAGGTAATACAGGTTTAGGATTTCTAGGGTCAGTTGTAAGTGGTAAGTAATAAGTATCAGCAAGATACTCGTAGTATAAGGGCGTGCTATATACAGGATTCCACGATTGAATAGGAGCTGTAAAAAGCAAATTTGACTCGCTCATTTTCCCA
This sequence comes from Bacillus sp. F9_6S_D1_P_5, assembly GCF_054823925.1. Lineage (NCBI taxonomy): Bacteria > Bacillati > Bacillota > Bacilli > Caryophanales > Bacillaceae > Bacillus > Bacillus sp. F9_6S_D1_P_5. The sequence continues at coordinate 450 of NZ_JBTREW010000042.1, forward strand.
GAGACATGTTGCATCGATAAATGCTTACAAGTTGATTCAATGTAACGTGAAAACCTTTCTGTAGTCATATGGAGTCGATCTAGTATGCTGACCGAAAAGGAAAGTTCATTTGTATTTACTGAATCGATTTTATATAAAGTAGCACCGCGTTGACTATAGCGAAATAGGTTTTGTAATTCAGGAATATTCCCCATTAAATCTAGCATGTTAAACTTTTCTGATTCCAAGTGTTTCATGTGAAACAGCTGTTCTGCAACATGAGTAAATAATCCATTTTTTTGTACTTTCACCTCATCTTCTAAAAATTGATATCCTTGTTTTTTTCGTTTACGTGTCGTAACACCATGAGCTAAAACAGTAGTGGATTCTGGATAGTTAGGATCAATAGTTAGTAAGCAAGCTTTAAAAAGTTGGCTCATTCCATAAAACAATAACATTGGCTGAATCGAAAAGGGGGCTACCTTATATAATTCATAATAGTTTTTCCCGTGTTCTAAGTAATAAATAAAGGGGTAACAGTTTTCAAAACTTTTTTTTTCAGCATCTTGTATGGAGGATTTTTCATAACAACGGGCAAGATAACGTTGTACATTTTGAGATGAAAAGAAGAAACTTAATTGCTGCCAAGTGCAATGTGATTGATGCATATATTACGCTCCTTTTATTGTCTAAAAATTCTAACATATATATACGTCCTTGACAGTATTTTAACCAATTGATAAGCTACTAATAATAATTTCTGGTATCATAGGGGGAACAATTATGTGGGAATCTAAATTTGTTAAAGAAGGTTTGACTTTTGATGACGTATTACTTGTACCAGCAAAGTCAGATGTACTACCAAGAGAAGTAAGTGTTAAAACAGTTTTATCTGAAAGCTTACAGTTAAACATCCCGTTAATTAGTGCAGGAATGGATACAGTAACAGAAGCGGATATGGCTATTGCAATGGCTCGTCAAGGCGGTTTAGGAATTATTCATAAAAACATGTCTATTGAACAACAAGCCGAGCAAGTTGATAAAGTAAAACGTTCTGAAAGTGGCGTTATTTCAGATCCTTTCTTTTTAACTCCAGAACATCAAGTGTATGATGCAGAGCATCTTATGGGAAAATACCGTATCTCAGGTGTACCGGTTGTAAATAATTTAGACGAACGAAAATTAGTTGGTATTATTACAAACCGTGATATGCGTTTTATTCAAGACTACTCAATCAAAATTTCCGACGTAATGACAAAAGAACAGCTAATTACAGCTCCAGTTGGTACAACGCTAGGTGAAGCTGAAAAGATCCTACAAAAGTATAAAATTGAAAAACTCCCTCTTGTTGATAACAACGGTGTATTACAAGGGCTTATTACAATAAAAGATATCGAGAAAGTAATTGAATTCCCAAATTCCGCAAAGGATAAGCAAGGACGTTTATTAGTTGGAGCAGCGGTTGGTGTAACGGCTGATGCTATGACTCGTATCGACGCATTAGTAAAAGCTAGCGTAGATGCAATCGTACTTGATACAGCTCACGGACATTCTCAAGGTGTTATTGATAAAGTAAAAGAAGTTCGTGCAAAGTATCCTTCACTAAATATTATCGCTGGAAATGTTGCTACTGCTGAAGCAACAAAGGCATTAATTGAAGCAGGTGCAAACGTAGTTAAAGTTGGTATTGGACCAGGTTCTATTTGCACAACACGTGTTGTAGCTGGCGTTGGTGTACCACAATTAACAGCGGTTTATGATTGTGCAACAGAAGCTCGTAAACACGGCATTCCAGTTATTGCTGACGGTGGTGTTAAGTATTCTGGTGACATGGTTAAAGCTTTAGCAGCAGGAGCACACGTTGTTATGTTAGGTAGTATGTTTGCTGGTGTTGCTGAAAGCCCTGGTGAAACTGAAATTTACCAAGGTCGTCAATTTAAAGTATACCGTGGTATGGGTTCTGTCGGAGCGATGGAAAAAGGAAGTAAAGATCGTTACTTCCAAGAAGGAAATAAAAAACTTGTTCCAGAAGGTATTGAAGGACGAGTACCATATAAAGGACCTTTAGCAGATACAGTTCACCAATTAGTTGGTGGATTACGTGCAGGTATGGGATATTGCGGAGCACAAGATTTAGAATTCCTACGTGAGAATGCACAATTCATTCGTATGTCAGGTGCTGGTTTACGTGAAAGCCATCCTCATCACGTACAAATTACAAAAGAGGCTCCAAACTACTCATTATAATGTCTTATATACAAATAGACGGAGATTTGATATCTCTGTCTATTTTTTTTTGATTATGTTAGAATAACGGTTATGTGAGTACATAGATATTGGGGGTAGCAAAAGTGAAAGGTATGTTTTGCAAAAGATTCATTGCGCTAGTAACAATGCTTACACTAGCTTGTAGTATGTTGTTACCATACAGCAATGCATCAGCAGAAACAGGATCTGCTTTAAACATTGAAGCAGGTGCAGCAATTTTAGTTGAAGCGAATTCTGGGAAAATTTTATATCAAAAGAATGCAGATGAATTATTATCAATTGCTAGTATGACAAAGATGATGAGTGAATATTTAGTGAACGAGGCTGTTGCGAAAGGGAAACTGAAATGGGACCAAAAAGTTAAGGTTTCTGAGTATGCGTATAAAATTTCGCAGGATCGTTCATTATCGAATGTGCCGCTACGAAACGGTGAGTCTTATACAGTAAAAGAGCTATATGAAGCAATGGCAATTTATTCCGCTAATGGTGCGACGATAGTCTTAGCTGAAGCAATTGCCGGAAAAGAAGTAGAATTTGTAAAACTGATGAATGATAAGTCGAAAGAGCTTGGATTAAAAAATTACAAGTTCGTAAATTCTACAGGCTTAACGAACAAAGATTTAAAAGGACAGCACCCTGAGGGGACAACTCCAGATGAAGAAAATAAAATGGCTGCAAGAGATGTGGCAATTTTAGCACAACGTCTTATTCAAGATTTCCCTAAAACATTAGATACAGCAAAAATTTCAAAAAAGACATTCCGTGAAGGTACTACGGATCGAATTGACATGATTAACTGGAACTGGATGTTACCAGGTTTATCTAAGGCATATGATGGTGTAGATGGCTTGAAAACAGGATCGACTCCAGAAGCAGGAGATTGTTTCACTGGTACAATCGAAAAAGATGGTATGCGCTTTATTTCTGTAGTTATTAAAACGAAGTCTCGTGACGCACGTTTTGATGAGACAAAGAAACTATATGATTATGGATTTGCTAATTTTGAAATGAAGCAATTATATAAAAAAGGTTCTTCAGTAAAAGGACAAGAAACAGTTCGAGTGGAAAATGCTACGGATAAAGATGTAGCAGTTCAAACAAAACAAGCTGTTTCACTTCCAGTGCCAAAGGGAAGTAAAAATGTTTATAAAACAGAATTAAAAGAAGCAAGTAAGGGACAAGAAGCACCTATTAAAAAGGGAGCTGCACTTGGCAAAATGGTAATCACACCAAAAGATACAAATGACCCTGGATTTTTATCTGGTAAGTCATTACAAATAGACCTTGTAACAACATCTGCAGTAGAAGAAGCGAATTGGTTTACTCGTTCTATGCGAGGAATCGGTTCTTTCTTTAGTGGTATATGGAATAGTGCTGTTGATACAGTAAAAGGTTGGTTTTAAAAGCTCCTCATTGTAGGGGCTTTTTCTTATTCCTATTTTTCATACCGACTTTATGAAAAAGTAGTAGACAAGCATCTGATAGTTAGTGGTAGAATGTAAGAGTATTCTTAATTTTCGCCTTTAACGGGGAAAAGCAATTCACCTAGGGGGGTTTTTGTAACATGACAAATGTAACAGGGACAGAACGTGTAAAACGTGGAATGGCAGAAATGCAAAAAGGCGGCGTTATTATGGACGTAATTAACGCTGAACAAGCAAAAATTGCAGAAGAGGCAGGCGCAGTTGCCGTTATGGCATTAGAGCGTGTACCAGCAGATATTCGTGCAGCAGGTGGCGTTTCTCGTATGGCAGACCCAACAATCGTTGAAGAAGTTATGGGTGCAGTGTCAATTCCGGTTATGGCAAAATGCCGTATCGGTCACCTTGTAGAAGCACGTGTATTAGAATCATTAGGGGTAGACTATATCGATGAGAGTGAAGTATTAACTCCTGCCGATGAAGTATACCATTTAAATAAACGTGATTACACAGTTCCGTTTGTATGTGGTTGCCGTGATATTGGAGAAGCTGCACGTCGTATTGCAGAAGGTGCATCTATGCTTCGTACAAAAGGTGAACCAGGAACAGGAAACATTGTAGAGGCAGTGCGTCATATGCGCCAAGTCAATGCAGAAATCCGTCAAGTTGCAAGTCTACGTGAAGATGAGTTAATGACATATGCAAAAAATACTGGTGCTCCTTATGAAGTACTACTTGAAATTAAACGCCTTGGTCGTTTACCAGTTGTAAACTTCGCAGCAGGTGGTGTAGCAACACCAGCAGATGCAGCGTTAATGATGCAACTTGGTGCGGATGGTGTATTTGTAGGATCTGGTATCTTCAAATCAGAGAATCCAGCGAAATTTGCACGTGCAATCGTTGAAGCGACAACTCATTATGAGGATTACGAACTAATTGCAAGCCTTTCTAAAGGATTAGGTAATGCGATGAAAGGTATCGAAATTTCAACGTTATTACCAGAACAACGCATGCAAGAGCGTGGATGGTAATTGAAGGAGAACTTTAAAATGGTGAAAATCGGTGTACTAGGTCTTCAAGGTGCAGTTCGTGAGCATGTGAAATCAGTTGAAGCAAGTAGTGCAGAAGCTGTTGTTGTAAAGCGTATAGAACAACTTGAAGAAATTGATGGTCTTATTTTACCGGGCGGTGAAAGTACAACAATGCGCCGTCTTATTGATAAGTATGCTTTCATGGAACCACTTCGTACATTCGCGAAGTCTGGTAAACCAATGTTTGGTACATGTGCAGGAATGATTCTTCTTGCAAAAACACTTGTTGGCTATGAAGAAGCACATATTGGTGCTATGGATATTACAGTTGAGCGCAATGCGTTCGGACGACAAAAAGATAGCTTTGAAGCTGCACTTTCTATTAAAGGTGTGGGAGAAGATTTTGTTGGCGTATTTATTCGTGCTCCGTATGTTGTAAATGTGGCAGATGATGTTGAAGTACTTTCTACACATGGTGACCGAATGGTAGCGGTAAAACAAAATCAGTTTTTAGCTGCTTCATTCCATCCGGAATTAACGGATGACCATCGTGTAACGGCATACTTTGTAGAAATGGTAAAAGAAGCGAAAATGAAAAAAGTTGTATAAGTAACTTGCAACTTGTATAAGATTATAGTAAATTGATGGTAACAATTTTATAAAATAAGCGTGTTGATAGGAAGTAGTAACAAATGCCGTTTCTTATAGAGAGTCGATGGTTGGTGGAAATCGATAGAAACAGTTTGTGAATCCATCCTGGAATGGAATGTGGAATATCTTTATGATTAGTAAACATTTCCGGTGAAGAGCCGTTATTTCTACTTGAGAGGAAGGCGGCAATGCTTTCAACTAGGGTGGCAACGCGGGTTAACTCCCGTCCCTTTATATAGGGACGGGAGTTTTTTGTGTTTTATAAAATAAAAGGAGGAGTATATAATGCTTGATATTAAATTTTTACGTACAAATTTTGAAGAAGTAAAAGCAAAGTTACAGCATAGAGGCGAAGATTTAACTGATTTTGGTCGCTTTGAAGAGTTGGATACGAGAAGAAGAGAACTACTTGTTCAAACAGAGGAACTAAAAAGTAAACGTAACGAAGTATCTCAACAAATCTCTGTATTGAAGCGCGAAAAGAAAGATGCAGAAGCTCTAATTTTAGAAATGCGTGAAGTTGGAGAAAAAGTAAAAGATCTTGATAATGAACTTCGCACAGTTGAAGAAGATTTAGAAAGATTAATGTTATCTATTCCAAATATTCCTCATGAATCTGCTCCAGTTGGGGAAACAGAGGATGATAATGTAGTAGCACGTACTTGGGGAGAAGTGAAAGAATTTGCTTTTGAACCAAAACCACATTGGGATCTTGCTACAGATTTAGGAATTCTAGACTTTGAGCGTGCTGGGAAAGTAACAGGAAGCCGCTTCGTATTCTACAAAGGTGCTGGCGCAAGATTAGAGCGTGCTTTAATTAGCTTTATGCTTGATCTTCATACTGATGAGCATGGATATGAAGAAGTATTACCTCCGTATATGGTAAACCGTGCAAGTATGACAGGAACAGGACAACTTCCGAAATTTGAAGAAGATGCATTCCGTATTGAAAGTGAGGATTATTTCTTAATTCCAACAGCTGAGGTACCTGTAACAAATATGCACCGTGATGAAATCTTAAATAAAGAGCAATTGCCTATAAGATATGCTGCATTTAGCTCTTGTTTCCGTTCTGAAGCTGGTTCAGCTGGACGCGATACACGTGGTTTAATTCGTCAGCATCAATTCAATAAAGTAGAGCTTGTAAAGTTCGTAAAACCAGAAGATTCTTATGAAGAGTTAGAAAAACTAACAAATGATGCAGAACGCGTGTTACAATTATTAGAGTTGCCATATCGCGTTATGAGCATGTGCACAGGCGATTTAGGATTTACAGCAGCGAAGAAATACGATATCGAAGTATGGATTCCAAGCTATGGCACATATCGTGAAATTTCTTCTTGTAGTAATTTTGAAGCTTTCCAAGCGAGACGTGCAAATATCCGTTTCCGTCGTGAGCCAAACGGCAAACCAGAACATGTTCATACATTAAATGGATCTGGTCTTGCAATTGGACGTACGGTGGCAGCTATTTTAGAGAACTACCAACAAGAAGATGGTACAATTATAATTCCAGAAGTTCTTCGCCCTTATATGGGAGGAAAAACAGTTATTAAGTAAATTTATAAACATTCATCGGTATGAGTGATTGGTAATTATGAGCGTTGTCAGTACTATAATGTAGGGGAGGAAAAGTAAAATTTTCCTTTCCTCATAATTTATTTTAGTAGGGTTGACTAACTGTTTTTCTTTTGATATTATATTTGATGTCAATATGGAGGTATACCCAAGTCTGGCTGAAGGGATCGGTCTTGAAAACCGACAGGCGGCGAGAGTCGCGCGGGGGTTCGAATCCCTCTACCTCCTCCAGATATAATTGACAACAGCGCATATAAGTGGAGATTGGAGAACTCGTTACCAACACGTAACGAGTTTTTATTTTAAAACCAATCATAAAGTATGGTGTAAGGCGATTTTGTCCTTATTACACACTCATATTCCGATGATTATCTTCATAGATATGAAAGGAGTCAACATGGATCTTATTATACAAACGTTTCCTTTAGATGGAAAAACTTTATATTATGTACAATGTCCTGTCTGTAAGAACAATAGAATTTTAAACAGTGGTGCAAATGTATCCCGCATTATTAGCGATGATACATTCCGTAAACTTTGTGGCTGCACTTGTGATGTAAAGCAAACTGCGACAAAAGTAGAGGCACCAAAAAAAGTTAAAAAGGAAGCTGTAAAGAAAGAAGCAGCTCCAAAACGTACAGGTAAAGTATTAACAGCAGTAATTAACGGAAAAGAAATGACTGTTAAAGAAATTGCTGAAGCATACGATATTAGTACAAGTACTGTTCGTCAGCGTATTAACGCTGGAAAACCTGAGAGTGAAATTATTGCTCCAACAAAGAAGAAGTAATTTAATAGAAAAACCCGTGCATATGCACGGGTTTTTTATTTTACAAGTTTACGTGTTTGTTTTAAAAAATGGCCAATTTTTTTAATGATTGGTTCAATGGAATCGCCATCCTTCAAAATATCGTATTCATTAATATTTAATCGTAAAACAGGACATGAATTAAAGTTATTAATCCAGTTTTCGTAACGCCCATGCATCTCTTTCCAATACTCAATTGGTGTTTGCTGTTCCATTGGACGTCCACGTTCTTGTATACGATCAACGATATCATCAAAAGAACCTTCTAAGTAAATTAGTAAATCTGGATGAGGGAAGTAAGGAGTCATGACCATAGCGTCAAATAAACCTTTGTATGTCTCATAATCCGTTTCTGTCATTGTTCCTTTTTCATGGTGCATTTTTGCAAAAATGCCAGTGTCTTCATAGATAGAGCGATCTTGGACAAAACCGCCACCGTATTCAAAAATTCTTTTTTGTTCTTTAAATCGTTCTGCTAGAAAGTATACTTGCAAGTGGAAGCTCCAGCGTGTGAAATCAGCATAGAACTTGTCCAAATACGGATTCGAATCTACTTTTTCAAATGATGTACGATAACCTAAAGCGTTAGCTAATGCAGTTGTCATAGTAGATTTACCAACACCTACTGTTCCTGCGATAGTGATTACTGCGTCATTTGGTATGTCATATTTTTGCCTTAAATTCATTATTATTTCGACTCCTTTAAGAGAGTATTTTGAAGGGCAGATAGGATGACGTTTAAATCGTCAGGATTTTTTATAAAATCCATATCGTCTCCGTTAAATTTCAATACTGGGATATCTGGATGGTCCTTTTTAAAAGCATCCATAGCTGTTTCATAATCTTTTGTGAGCTGTAGTAAGTAATTTGGATCCATATTTTTTTCGAATTCTCTTCCACGCATTGCGATTCGCTTTTGTAATGTTTCTAGGCTAGCTGTTAAATACACGATAACGTTTGGTACTGGCATATCTTGTGTAAGGATACGGTAGATTTGCATGTACTTGTCATATTGAGAATCTTTTAATGTACGGGATGCGAAAATTACATTTTTAAATATATGATAATCCGCTACTACTGGCTTCCTTTGATTCAAATACTTTATGTTAATATCTTCTAATTGTTTGTATCTATTACAAAGAAAGAACATCTCTGTTTGAAAACTCCATTCGTCGATGTCTTCATAGAACTTTCCTAAAAAGGGGTTTTCATCAACAATCTCTTTCAATAAGTGGAGTTGCATGTGAGTTGAAATTTCCTTCGCAAGTGAAGTCTTTCCAACACCAATTGGTCCTTCAACCGTGATAAATGGTACTCCGGTCACGCTGTTTCCTCCTTTCAATCAGTGATTTACCGTGACTACTAAAAACACAAAACAGAATTATTGTAGCACAAGAGGGAAGCGAGCGGGTTAATTTGCTATAAAAAGTTAGAAAATAGATATATGTATTAATTAAATTTTATTTGAGATGATGGTCCTATATTTGCTTTTAATGTGGCTTTCATTATTTTTAAAGCATGTAAGTTATCCTGATCATGATTAGAGGCAATACAGTCCTGTGGTACATACAGTGTATAATTTCTCATATGAGCATCGTTAGCTGTAAAGAGGATACATATATTTCCGGCGACTCCTGTTAATATGAGATTTTCTATTTTTAAATAGCCTAATAAAGAATTTAAAGGTGTTTCATAAAAAGCAGAGTAATGTGGTTTAATGAAAATATAATCATCAGAATTTGGAGCAATCTTATGAATGATATTTTTACTATACTCATTTGTACAATGAGTAATTAGTTGGTCAATATCAGATCTCCAAAGTTGATAATGGTCATTAATATAAATGATGGGGTAGCCGAAGGATTTCATTGTTTTCTTTAATTGTAAAATAGGAGTTGTTATAATTTCGCATTTTTTGGCTAGGATAGGTCCGTGTGAAAATTGAAAATCATTAATCATATCGATAATGAGTAAGGCAGTGTTTTTCATATGTAATCCCCTCTCTTTTTTCTTAGGGTGGATTGAATTTGTAAAAGTTATCCCATGTGTAGTAAATGGAAATAAGTATACTTTATTTGTAATGAAAGGACTATGTTATGGAACACGATCAGGATATTTATTTTATGCAGTTAGCAATAGAAGAGGCTAAAAAAGCAGAGGCAATACAAGAGGTACCAATTGGTGCAGTTATAGTGTTGGATGGTGAAGTAATTAGTGTTGCTCATAATTTAAGGGAAACTGAGCAAAGATCAATAGCTCACGCTGAGTTGTTAGCTATTGATGAGGCGTGCAAAAAATTAGGGACATGGCGTTTAGAAGATGCGACATTATATGTAACATTAGAACCTTGTCCGATGTGTGCGGGTGGAATTGTTTTATCACGAGTGAAGCGAGTTGTATATGGTGCAAGTGATCCGAAAGGTGGATGTGCGGGGACATTGATGAATCTATTAACGGATGAACGCTTTAATCATCAATGTGAAGTAGCAGCTGGTGTATTAGAAGAAGAGTGCGGTACTTTGTTAACAAACTTTTTTAGAGAGCTTCGTAAAAAAAGAAAAGAGATCAAGAAATTAGAGAAAAGCAAAGAGAGTTAACGTATTTGCATTTTATAAAAAAACAAGTTATACTGATAATGCCTTTAATAAAGGCAACCGAATATTGGTTTTAACTTTGCCGTGCTAAGCGGGGAGGTAGCGGTGCCCTATACTCGCAATCCGCTCTAGCGAGGCCGAATCCCTTCTCGAGGTTATGTTGCTGTAAGGTCTGCCTTAAGTAAGTGGTGTTGACGTTTGGGTCCTGCGCAACGGGACCCCGTGAACCTTGTCAGGTCCGGAAGGAAGCAGCAATAAGCGGGTCTTCTCGTGTGCCGCAGGAGTGCCTGAACCGAGCTAACTGCTTGAGTAACGCTTATGGTACGTAATCGACAGAAGGTGCACGGCAGTTATATATGTATACAAAACTCACCTTAATACTAAGGTGGGTTTTTTGTATGGAAAATAACTTTTGGAATCTATAAACAGAATGGGTTATAATAAATGAGATAATAACCTTTGAGGGAGGCCGTATTTTCGTGTCATACCAAGCGTTATACCGAACATGGAGACCGCAAAAATTTGAAGATGTAGTCGGTCAAAAGCACGTGACAAAAACGTTGCAAAATGCCCTTCTTCAAGAAAAAGTTTCACATGCTTATTTATTTTCTGGGCCGAGGGGAACAGGAAAAACAACCATTGCAAAAGTATTTGCAAAAGCAATCAACTGTGAACATGCTCCGGTAGCTGAACCTTGTAATGAATGTCCTTCTTGTTTGGGGATTACACAAGGATCTATTTCGGATGTATTAGAAATTGATGCGGCTTCAAATAACGGTGTAGATGAAATTCGAGATATTAGAGATAAAGTAAAATATGCTCCAAGTGCTGTAGAATATAAAGTATACATTATTGATGAAGTTCACATGCTTTCTATGGGTGCCTTCAATGCGCTTTTAAAAACGTTAGAAGAGCCGCCAGGACATGTCATCTTTATTTTAGCGACAACAGAACCACATAAGATACCACCTACGATCATTTCGCGTTGCCAACGTTTCGAATTTCGAAAGATATCAGTAAATGATATTGTTGAGAGATTATCGACGGTTGTGACTAATGAAGGTACGCAAGTAGAAGATGAGGCGTTACAAATTGTTGCACGTGCTGCTGAAGGTGGTATGCGTGATGCGCTTAGTCTTATTGATCAGGCAATATCTTATAGTGATGAAACAGTTACGACAGAAGATGTATTAGCTGTAACAGGTTCTGTTTCTCAGCAATACTTAGGTAACTTAGTAGAATGTATACGTGAAAATGATGTATCAAGAGCATTGCGTATTATAGATGAGATGATGGCTAAAGGGAAAGATCCAGTTCGCTTTATGGAAGATTTCATTTACTATTATCGCGATATGCTTTTATATCAAACTTCACCACAACTGGAACATATGTTGGAACGAGTGATGGTAGATGGGCAATTCCGTATGTTAAGTGAAGAAATGCAACCGGAAGTAATCTATGAAATCATTCATACCCTTAGTAAGGGACAACAGGAAATGAAGTGGACAAATCATCCGCGAATTTTCTTAGAAGTTGTTATGGTACAACTGTGTCAACAGTTTATGATGCAAGCAAACGGTGTAGATCGTTTACAAGCAATTATGAACAGGATGCAGCAATTGGAGAAAGAGTTAGAACAAGTTAAAAAGAATGGTGTGCCGGCTGGTGTACAGCAGGAAGTAAGAGAGACGCGTGCAGCACCAAAGCCAGTACGGACAGGTAGTATGAAGATTCCTGTCGGGCGCGTAAATGAAGTATTAAAGCAAGCGAAGCGTCAAGATTTAGAACAATTAAAAGCTGTGTGGGGTGAGTTGTTAGGAAGGCTCAAAGCATACAACAAAGTAGCGTTTGCTGTTTTATTAGAAAATAGCGAACCGGTAGCGGCTTCGGATGATACTTACGTTTTAGCGTTTCAATATGAGATTCACTGTAAAATGGCGAGCGAGAACCGAGAAGCTATGGACACAGTGGAACAGGCTCTATTTGAATTGCTAAGTAAAAGATTAAATATGATTGCCATTCCAAAAAGTGAATGGGGTAAAATCCGTGAAGATTTTTTACAACGTGAAGGCGGAGCTTCTGAAGAAAGCCCAGAGAAAAAAGAGGATCCTCTTATAGAAGAGGCAGTAAAATTAGTAGGGCAAGAACTTATTGAAATAAAAGAGTAATAATAATTAGGAGGAATTAATTATGATGCGTGGCGGAATGGGAAATATGAATAACATGATGAAACAAATGCAAAAGATGCAAAAGGATATGGCAAAAGCGCAAGAAGAACTTGGTGAAAAAACAGTTGAAGGTACAGCTGGTGGCGGTATGATCACAGTTATTGCAAATGGTCATAAGCAAATTCTTGAAGTGAAAGTGAAAGAAGAAGTTGTAGATCCAGAAGATATCGAAATGTTACAAGACTTAGTTTTAGCTGCAACGAACGATGCACTTAAAAAAGCTGATGAACTTTCAAACTCTACAATGGGTAAATTTACAAAAGGCTTAAACTTACCGGGTGGAATGTTCTAGGAGGATATTGATATATGCATTATCCAGAACCAATATCAAAACTAATTGATAGCTTTATGAAATTGCCAGGAATCGGACCGAAAACAGCGGTTCGATTGGCATTTTTCGTATTAGATATGAAAGAAGACGATGTGTTAGGTTTTGCGAAAGCACTTGTAAATGCGAAGCGAGACTTAGCATATTGTTCTGTATGCGGGCATATTACTGACCGTGACCCTTGTTATATTTGTAACGATTCACATCGAGATCAATCGGTTGTTTGTGTTGTGCAGGAACCGAAAGATGTAATCGCAATGGAAAAAATGAAAGAGTATCAAGGTGTATATCATGTGTTACGTGGTGCTATTTCTCCAATGGAGGGAATTGGACCAGAAGACATTAATATCCCGCAACTTTTAAAGCGACTACACGACGAAACGGTACAAGAAGTAATATTAGCAACAAACCCTAATATTGAAGGGGAAGCTACAGCAATGTATATATCCCGCCTCTTAAAGCCGACAGGTATTAAAGTAACTCGTATTGCACATGGTCTGCCAGTTGGTGGAGATTTAGAATATGCAGATGAAGTAACACTGTCGAAAGCGTTAGAAGGTCGTAGAGAAGTATAAGAGGAGAAACAAAAATGTTCTTTCAAAAAAAGGGTAAATTGCGTAAAGAGTATGATGATAAGCTAATTGTACTATTAGAAAAGGTAAAGAATGAGTGGTTACGTCAGAAGAGAATGGTGGAACAAAGCGTTGAACCATCTCAAGATGTACTTTGTTCTTTAAAAATAGCAGAGGCGAAATATTTCTTCTTGTTAAAAGAAGCAAAACGTCGTCCTGTAAAAATGGAACAATGGTAAAAGGTTCTGCTGAAAAAGCAGAACCTTTTTATTTTATCTTTAGTAGTTACTTCGTTTAGAAAGAACAAGTAACGGTTGTTATGAAGAAAGTGTTATCGAATAAAGATGAATAAGACAAAACGATTGGAGTTATATGATACATGTTCTTTTTTACCTTCTTGTCCCATACAAATAAGTGTGTATAGGTCATTCATAAGGAGGAAAAAATGAATTCTACAATTATTATTGTTGGTATTCTTACATTAGTTTTTATTTTCCTTGTTTTCGGTGTTTCTTCTAAGCCATTACGTTTTATAGGAAAAGTGCTTTTTCATGTTACTTTGGGAGTAGCATTACTTTTTATCGTAAATGTTATAGGGACATATTTTGATTTTCATATTCCAATTAACTTGGGAACCGCAACAATCACAAGTTTATTAGGTCTACCTGGTGTTGCTGCATTAGTGGTTATTAAGCTTTATATCATGCCAAGATAAATTTATTTTGGCATTTTTTTTAAAAGTGTTGACGAACAAATGATTAATATGGTAAATTAATAAGCGTCGTCAGGAACGAAAGAAAAAAGTTGTTGACAGATTTAACGCAAAATGTTAAATTATAAAAGTCGCTGAAACGCGATGTTGAACTTTGAAAACTAAACGAAACAAACAACGTGAAACGTCAATTTTTATTTTAGATGCTAGACAAACTAACTTTATTGGAGAGTTTGATCCTGGCTCAGGATGAACGCTG
>NZ_JBTREW010000043.1:0-13632 GCF_054823925.1 Bacillus sp. F9_6S_D1_P_5
AAAACGACTCAACCATCGAGCTCCGATAGAATATCGAATCTCGATGGCTGTTTAGTCTTTTTAATACTGTCTACTTGACAGGGATAAGACCAAAACAAAGACTTTTTCCTTTAACTATTTCGCTACTTCTTCTTTCGGCATTACCATACCTTTATAAAGCTGAACAGTAATCCAGTAATAGATGAAATAAATGACTAAGAAAATCCCTATCGGCACCCACACCTTTACAAACGGGTCAACTAATATAAAGCTAAATAAGTTAAGCCCTACTAACACGTGGGAAATTCCAATAATCGCTGGGAAAATAAATAAATATGAAATTTCTTTATATATACTTTTTGTTAACATACTACGTCTCACACCGATTTTTCGTAACATTTCATAACGGCGTACATCACGAGAGGCACCTGTTAATATTTTGAACATAAGCGAACTTGCCATCATTGCTAAAAAGGCAATTCCAAGGAAAAATCCCATAAACATTGTTCCACTCATGAAACTGTTCATAAACTGATAAATTGTCATTTTTGTATATAGTTCTACTTTTGTACCTGTTGTTGTTTCAATTAATTCTTTTTGCCTTTTATCTATATCGAGCAACAATGGTTTATATTTTTTCATATCATCTACTTTTGCTAATGTTACACTATGCTCCGTTCCTTGAACTGCTTTGTAGTGTTCTTCATCAGCAATTCTTACAGGTTTTCCGTTAAATTGATTATGTGTAATTTGTATTTCTCTTACAACTGCATCTTCCCAATCTTTTGGCATACGAGGAAGCTTATTCGCTGCTTCCGGAGCTTCCAAAGCAGAATAGACAGGTTCAGTTAAAGGCTCAGCCACACGTTTACGAGCAGGCTCTTTTAACGTTTTTGTATCAAAGTGATCAGAAACGAGTGGCGGTTTCGCAGTTAAGTCGTTACGTAAGTAATACACCGCTTCTCCATCTACTTTATACTTATAATTGCTTTCTTCTATAATTTCCATTTCTTTCAAGGCCGCTTTATCTTGATCATTCGGATCATGAATTACGACATCATATACACGTGAGAAGTCTGTCATAATACCTACATTTTTTTGGAACGCCATTCCTGCCGTCATCGCACCTGCACCTAATGCAATTAACATCGCTACAGTTCCTAATACTCTCGATAAGCTATTTACTCGAAAGCGTAGCTGTGCGTAGGTAAAACTATTTAAGCCCGTTTCATTTCGTTTTTTATTCCCTTTAATTTTCATCACAAAAAATGGGAGCAATGAACTAAAGATAAAATATGTTCCAAGTGTTGTAACGATTGTCGCTATTATAAAACCGATTTCAGCAAACATTTTTATATTTACCATAAAGTAGTATCCTGTACTTACTAGTAATATACCGAGTACTGTCATTATAATAATGCGAGTTTTACTTTTCTTCACTTCATCTAGTGTTTCATCTTCACGTATTAATTCTAATTCTGTTTTACGTAATAATCGGATGCTATTCATTAAACCAGTAATAAAAAATAGTATTAAGAAGAAAATAGCTGTAACTAAGATTGCTGGTGTATATACAGATGAATAACTGCCTTTTGCAGAAATCTCCATACCATTCATTAAAAAGTTTCCTGCTACACTTGCAAGTAACATCCCTACTAAAATCCCGATAATAATGCTGACAATACCCATACCGAATGTTTCAATAAATAATAACTGTGCTACTTTTTTCTTTTTCGCGCCGAGCATCATATACATACCGAGTTCTTTTCTTCTTAATGTGAGTAAGAAAGAATTGGCATATATAATATAAAATACAGTAATGACCGATAATAGTATTGCACCTACCCAGAATACGAGTCTAATACTACTAATAAGACTATTATCCTTCGTAAATTCACTATTCATCGCCATCGTTTGGAACATGTAGAAGATACTAATACTAATAACGAGACCAATAAGTAAAACCATATAATCTTTTAACATCTTTTTCATACTATGACGTGATAATTTGAATAACATAGTCCTGCCCCCTACTTAGACTCAACAGCTGAGCCCATGTGAGCGAGCACGCCTAAAATGTCTTGATAGAAATTTTCCCGCGTTCCTTGACGCTGTAACTCTTTATAAAGAAGACCGTCTTGAATAAATAAAATACGCTCACAATAACTCGCACTAAAAGCATCGTGTGTAACCATTAAAATACTTACATTGTGATTTTCATGTAAATCTTGCATCGCTTCTAATAAGCTTTTTGCATTTTTACTATCAAGCGCTCCTGTCGGTTCATCTGCTAATACGATTGCTGGATTATGTACTAAAGCTCGAGCTGCCGCAGTTCTTTGTTTTTGTCCCCCAGAAACAGCAGTTGGATATTTCGTTAATATTTCAGTAATCCCTAACTTCTTCGCAACCTCATTCACCTTTCCGGTAATCTCACTTGAAGGGACTCCTTGCAGAGAAAGTGGTAAAGCGATATTTTCATAAATTGATAAGTTTTCAAGTAAATTAAAATCTTGAAAAATGAACCCTAATTTTTGAGATCGAAAATCTGATAATGCATTCCCCTTCATAGAAGTAATATTTGTACCAGCTATTGTCACACTTCCACCTGTCGCTTGATCCAATGTACTAATCACATTAAGTAAAGTCGTTTTTCCAGATCCAGAAGGCCCCATAATCCCAACGAATTCCCCTTCTTT
Organism: Bacillus sp. F9_6S_D1_P_5; assembly: GCF_054823925.1. Taxonomy (NCBI): domain Bacteria; kingdom Bacillati; phylum Bacillota; class Bacilli; order Caryophanales; family Bacillaceae; genus Bacillus; species Bacillus sp. F9_6S_D1_P_5. The sequence continues at coordinate 2,679 of NZ_JBTREW010000043.1, forward strand.
AATAGTTAATGATACGCCCCTTAACGCTTTTGACTGATTCTCATTTCTTTTCCCATACGTTTTTTCTACACTTTCTACAGTAACTACATTTGTTGACATCTCTTTCACTCCATCCCTTTTGTATAAAATTAATTTCTCACATATTTCTTATCTTTTTCTCATGTAAACCCTTAAGAATTTTTTATTTTTCAATCAGTACGGATTACACAGGTAACGTAAACCTTTTTCCTATTTCATATTCTCACTTTTCTACAACTCGTTCCTTCGATTTCGCTTACATTTACCTTACATTTTTGTAAGGTAAAAAGAAAAAACACACCATTATGAATTGGTGTGTTTTCTCTTTAAACTCTACTTCCGATTATTTATTTCCTCTTTCATACTTTCCACAAACACATCTAGTTCCATTACATCTGAATTTTCTTCCCCATATTTACGCACATTTACAGCTCCGTTCTCCATTTCCTTATCCCCAATAACAAGAACATAAGGAACCTTTTGTATTTGTGCCTCTCTTATTTTATAGCCTAACTTTTCATCTCGTACATCTCTTTCGACACGAACACCAGCTTGTGCTAATTTATCCACAACCTCATCTGCATATTGTACATGGACTGCATTCGAAACTGGAATGACCTTCACTTGAACTGGTGCCACCCATGCTGGGAATGCACCTCCAAAGTGCTCAATTAATATCGCTAAGAAACGATCTAAAGATCCTAATACTGCCCTGTGAATGACAACTGGTCTTCTCTTTTCATTCTTCTCATCTATATAATTTAAATCAAACTTCTCTGGCATTTGGAAATCTAGCTGGATTGTACCGCACTGATGACTTCTATTTAAAGCGTCTTTAATATGAAAATCGATTTTCGGTCCGTAAAATGCACCGTCACCTTCATTTAGTCTATATTTATAATTTAATGAATGTAATACATTTGCTAACGCCGCTTCTGCTTGTTCCCACAATTTATCATCACCCATTGAATCTTCTGGACGAGTAGAAAGCTCTACTTCATACTGGAATCCAAAAGTTTTATAAACGTAATCAATTTGCGCCATTACGGATTTAATTTCATCTTCAATTTGTTCTGGAGTTACAAATAAATGAGCATCATCTTGGCAGAAAGTACGTACTCTTAATAATCCGTTTAATGCCCCGCTAAATTCATGTCGGTGTACTTGACCGAACTCACACATACGAATTGGCAATTCACGATAAGAATGCAATTTATTTTTGAACATTAACATATGACCTGGGCAGTTCATCGGTTTTAATGCAAAACTCTTATTATCTACTTCTGAGAAATACATGTTGTCCTTGTAATGTCCCCAGTGTCCTGATTTCTCCCATAATTCTTGGTTCATCATAAATGGAGTACGTACTTCTTGATACTTATACTCTTTTTGAATTTCTCTTAAAAATGCTTCTAATTCATTTCGGATAATCTGTCCTTTCGGTAAATAAAATGGCATTCCCGGAGCCTCTTCTGAAAACATAAATAACTCCAGCTCATTACCTAATTTACGATGATTTCTTTTTGCTGCTTCTTCAACGAAATGTAAATACTCTTCTAATTCTTTTTGAGAAGAGAATGCAACACCATATATACGCTGAAGCACTTGATTGCTACTATCACCTCGCCAGTATGCACCAGAAACGTGAGTTAATTGGAAGGCTTTCAAATAGCCTGTTGACGGTAAATGTGGTCCTCTACATAAATCTACAAATTCACCTTGTTTATATAGTGTTACACTTTCCCCACTAGGAATTGCTTCTAACAGTTCTAATTTCAAATGATCATTCATTTCTTGAAACAGTTTTTTTGCCTCTTCTCTAGAGACTTCAATTCGTTCTATTTTTACATTTTCATTTATAATCTTTTTCATTTCTTTTTCAATTTTCGGTAAATCTTCTACGTTTACACTACTTGGAAGGTCCATATCATAATAAAATCCATTTTCAATAACAGGCCCTACACCAAGGTTTACATTACCATACATTCTCTTTACAGCTTGCGCTAAAATATGTGCCGCAGAGTGTCTTGCAATTTCTACTCCTTCATTTGAATCTAAAGTAACGATTTCTACTTCCGCATTTTCTTCAATATTGCGGCGTAAATCATATAACCCATCATTTACTTTCCCTCCGACTGCTTTCTTTTTTAAACTACTGCTAATGGATCCAGCAATTTCTTCTAAAGTAATTCCTTTTATAAATGCTTTCACGCTACCATCTGGAAATTTAATTTCAATCATCTGTTCATTCATTTTTCATCTCTCCATTTCATAATAAAAAGCACACTCATCCCTAAAATAGGGACGAGCGTGCTTTTACCCGTGGTTCCACCCAGATTCCCATCTTAAACAAACAATGGCTTCTTTTACGGTAACGTCGTTTACACGGCACTAGATACTTAATTTCCCTAGTGCAGCTCTAAGGTGGTAAGTTATTTTTCTGCGTTAGGAAGTTCTCAGCTTTCCTTCCTTCTCTGTATAACCGGGTAAAATAACTCGTGTCCTTTTCTTCGCTTATTATGAAATTGAATGCAAAAAAGCATATTCATCCCTAAAAATTAGGGACGAATATGCTTATATTCGTGGTTCCACCCAGATTCCCATCACAAAAAACATAATGGCTTCTTTTGCGATAACGTCGCTTACACGGCACTAGATACTTAATTTCCCTAGTGCAGCTCTAAGGTGGTAAGTTATTTTTCTGCGTTAGGAAGTTCTCAGCTTTCCTTCCTTCTCTGTATAACCGGGTAAAATAACTCGTGTCCTTTTCTTTGCTTTTATAAGTACATCCATTAATTGTTATTTACTATATCCTATTCATTTTATTATTGCAAGTGTTTAAAAAAATTTTTTATTTAATAAAAAAAGAAACCAAAAATAGATTTTTGGTTTCCTCTTCTCAATTTTACCAATCTTGTGGTTCGTAATTTAAATCTGAAAATAGACGTCGTTTCTCTTTTTTTGTTAAATCTCTCCACTGTCCAACAGGTAAATTATTCAATTCAATATTCATAATTCTCGTACGTTTTAACGTGTATACTTGATAACCTAAAGCTTCACACATACGACGAATTTGACGATTTAGCCCTTGTGTTAAAATAATTTTGAACTCATATTTTGATAACTGTGTGATCTCACAAGGAAGTGTTTTCGTTCCTAAAATCTTCACACCAGCTGCCATTTTTTCTAAGAAATCAGGTGTAATTGGCTTATCTACTGAAACGATATATTCTTTCTCATGTTTGTTTTCAGCACGTAAAATTTCATTAACGATATCACCATCATTCGTTAACAAAATTAAACCGTCTGAGTCTTTATCAAGACGTCCAATGTGACTAATTCGTAAAGGATGATTCACTAAATCGATAATGTTACCTTTTACAGCTTTTTCACTTGTACATGTAATACCTACTGGTTTATTTAAAGCAATATATACGTGATCTCGAGCAATACGAAGTTGCTCTCCATTTACACGTACATCATCACCTGGATTTACTTGGTCACCAATTTTTGCAACCTTACCGTTAATAATTACTCTTCTCTCATTAATTAATTTATCTGCTCCACGTCGAGACGCTTTTCCAGCTTCACTAATAAATTTATTGATACGCAAATTAGGCACATCCTTTTCTAAACAAAAATTCAAGCTCACACTACGTCTACCGTACAATACATAAGGGTAAGCCTTCTATTATAACTTAAATATATTAACATGAAAGGGTATATAACGTCTTCTATTAATTACTCGTTTATAAGAAAATATCTTTATTATACTTTCATTTATGCACGTTTTGTACACTTAATATACAAGCCATTCCTCCTTACATATAGCTTGTTTACCTCTTATATCTTTTAAATCATCATGAATATTAGCTAGTTTATACAACTCAGGGAAAATCTCTTCTACATAGTTTTGATGCGCCATTTCATCTTTCCAATAAGTTAACACTATGTAACGATTTCCAGTTTTTAAAGACTTCCCAATAACTCCACCTAACATCCCTTTTGCATTTTCCATCCCTTTATTCCAAATTGTTTCTTGCTTATGTAAGAAATACTTTTCCTTTCCCAGCTTTACATCACATATAGCAACTCTTACGAATGTTCCTTCAGTAACAACGTCCTTCAAAGACATATCAGTAATATCATACAACGTTTGAAATAGTTCAATTTCACATGAAAGAAACGTATCCTCTTGATTACTATTTACATAAATTGTATCGTGAGCACCATTCATAAATGATTGATATGCATTTCGATTTTCCCATAAAGTAAATACACATGCCTCATCTTTATTCCATCCACCAAATTGTCCATGAAATCCATCTAGATGCTGTATATCACGCCATTTTTCTTGTGCTTTTGAAAATAACTCTTTTTTCTCTTCTTCTACCTTACAGTATATTGTTTTTAGTAACATTTTAAATTCCCCCTCTATAATATATTTTCTTCTCACAACATTTAGTTAACATAACAATTTTATAATCCTCTAATGCTCTTTATAGTCATATAGAACTAACCATATTTATCACTACATCTATCAAACCATCTATCCGCTTTATTTTCAAATAATTCAAAATAAAAAGATGTAACTCTTAATGAATTACATCTTTAGCTAATCTCCCTTATTCATCTTTTTCTCAAGTAAATAATACGTAAGTTCTCCCGGATAATGTAATACAGTTACTTTCCGCTCCCCTTTTTTAAAACTAACAGTATGCCCGTTTTCCCCTAAGTACTCCCATCCACTGGCCTTTGTAATAGGCATTACACTTATATATTTATAATCCTCTTCCTTTTCATCGTTAATATGGATTGCTGACATTGGTACTGGAAAATCTTCAATTTTAGATTCTTTGTCTAAATATATTAGTGTAAATAAACCAACTAATAACACAGCCGTTGAAATATTTGAAACTAGTTTTCTTCTATTCATTTTCACTAAAAACCCTCTTTTCTCACATATTACTTTCATCATTTTACTAATCTTGATTATTTATGTATAGAAAAAATATAATTAAAATCAATTCCAGACTATTTTCTCTATTATTAACAATATTATTGTTGTATATTACAATTAAAAGATTTTTATTTTTGGAGGTATTACCCGTTGAAGAAATTATTTTTTAATAAATGGACAATAGTTATTTCTATTTTTATTATTACCTGTACGATTTTCTACGCAACTAAAGATAAAAATAATAACGCAAAAACTACCGTAGAAACAGTTGATACAAAAAGTTTTAAAACTAAATTACAACCAAAAATTGATGAATTAACTACAAATTATAATGACATCATCGAAAAAGATTGGTTGCCTGCCTGGGAAGAAATTAACACGAACGGAGATTCAGTAGACAGAGATAAACTATTAGTCACAATGACTGCTATTTCCAAACAATACGAAAAAATTATGAACGAAATAGACACTGTGAAAATTAAAGAAAACATATCGGAAATACAAATACAAGAACAACTAATTTATTTCACAACTGAATTTAAGACTGCTTCTAAATTTATGAAAAACGCAGCAGATTTAATTATCGACGGAGCAAATAACTCTACTCCATCCAATGAAACAATTGAAAATACTAAACATGCTTTAGGACTTGCGGACCAACATATTGTTCTCGCTTTATCTACGTTAAATGAAGTTGAAGTTAAGTTAAGACTTGCAAAAAAATAAAACTGGTTACTATTTTAAAATAAAAAAAGATTGCATTTTACTAATTGTATATCTATAATATTTTTATTGATTCTATACACATTCAATGCGTATAAGTTATTAATTTTATAATTCGGATGAACCATTCAGGAGAAGGTCTATTGATCTACCGACGGGGCAAAAAGTTGTAAAACCAACTTTGAAACTCTCAGGTCTTGGTTACAAGTAGAACTGCATGGGGACGAATCTCTGGAGAGACTCCCTCTCGCTTATATATAGCGCGGAGGAAAACGAGCGCCGAAGGAGCAAATCCGTTATTTTAGCGGATAATCTCTCAGGTAAAAAGGACAGAGACAAGCGAAAGAAAATGCCGATTTGTATCGGTTTATTTTTCTATTCCTTGTTTCTCCAGAGACCATTTCATTTACTTGAAGTGGTTTTTATTTTTTCTAAAAAAGGAGAATAAAGATGGAGACAGTAGGTAAAGCATTAGAACAAATTAACCATTATGTGTGGGGATTACCAACTTTGTTGTTACTCGTTGGTACTGGTATCATTCTCACAGTGCGTTTAAAAGGTTTACAATTTAGTAAACTATTATACGCTCACAAACTAGCTTTTAAAAAATCAGAAGATACATCTTCCTCTGGAGATATTAGCCACTTCCAAGCACTTATGACAGCCATGGCGGCAACGATTGGTATGGGAAATATAGCTGGTGTTGCAACTGCTGTGACGATTGGTGGACCTGGTGCAATCTTTTGGATGTGGATTACTGCTTTATTCGGGATGGCAACAAAGTATGCCGAAGCAATTCTTGCGGTGAAATACCGTGTTAGTAATGAAAATGGCGAATATTCGGGTGGACCAATGTACTATTTAGAACGTGGTTTAGGTAAGAAATGGCTTGCTGTTTTATTCGCCATATTCGGTACAACTGCTTCTTTCGGTATCGGTAATATGGTGCAATCTAACTCAGTTGCAGAGGCAATGCGAATTAATTTCTCTTTCCCTCCTGCTCTAACTGGTATATTAATGTCGTTTTTAATCGCTATTGTTATTTTAGGAGGAGTTAAAAAAATCGGGAAAGTGACAGGATATATCGTTCCTATTAAAGCTTTCTTTTATATCATTGCTGGTCTTATTATTATTTTCTATCACTACGATCAAATTCCAGAAGCATTTTCACTTATTTTTTCTGGTGCATTTACTGGTACTGCAGCTGCTGGTGGTTTTATCGGAGCAACAGTTGCATCAGCTATTCAAATTGGAATGGCGCGCGGTGTATTTGCGAACGAGGCTGGTTTAGGGAGTGCCCCTATTGCCGCGGCGGCTGCCAAAACTGATTCGCCTGCAAAGCAAGCTTTAGTTTCTATGACTGGTACTTTTCTAGATACGTTTATTGTATGTACAATTACAGGACTTGTATTAATTACTACAGGTGCATGGAAATCAGGTAAAACTGGTGTTGAAGCTACAACACTAGCGTTCCAATCTGTTTTTGGCACTGCTGGTAGTATGATTCTCGGTATCGCAATTATATTATTCGCCTACTCTACTATTTTAGGATGGTCGTATTACGGAGAGAAATGCGTGGCTTATTTATTTGGAGAAAGTGCTGTTAAATATTATAAAGCAATCTTTATCGTCATGATTGCTATTGGAGCTAATTTAAAACTAGGCATCGTATGGACATTCGCTGATATTGCAAATGGACTTATGGCGATTCCAAACTTAATTGGTCTTATTGGGTTAAGTGGTATTGTTGTCGCAGAAACGAATCGCTTTTTACAGGCAGAGAAATTAAAAGAAAGTCATAAAAAACAGGCAAGTTAATCTATAAAAAAGGAATGACTCATACATAATGAGCATTCCTTTTTTCGTTTTCTTACTCAGTAAATATCATTAAAAATATATTTATATCAATCTTTCCCTTTTTTATTCCACTAAAAGTTTTTCACATAAATGCCATAAATCGTATGGTCTAACTATATAGTTGAAAAGGAATGCGACATTAAAGCGTCGCTGAAAAACTTATCCAACAAAAGGGAGGAAAAATCTTTTGAAAAACAAAATCATTGTTTTCCTATCTGTTTTATCGTTTATTATCGGTGGTTTCTTTTTTAACACAAATACTTCAAGTGCTGAAACATCATCTACCGATTACGTCCCTAACCAATTGATCGTTAAGTTCAAACAAAATGCATCTTTAAGTAATGTGCAATCTTTTCATAAGTCTGTTGGTGCTAATGTTTTATCTAAAGATGATAAGTTAGGTTTTGAAGTCGTTCAATTTTCGAAAGGTACTGTAAAAGAAAAGATAAAAGGTTATAAAAACAATCCAGATGTGGAATATGCAGAGCCGAATTACTACGTTCACTCCTTCTGGACTCCGAACGATCCATATTATAAAAATCAATATGGATTACAAAAAATTCAAGCTCCACTAGCTTGGGATAGTCAACGAAGTGATTCTAGTGTAAAAGTAGCTATTATTGATACAGGAGTACAAGGTTCACACCCTGATTTAGCTTCGAAAGTAATTTACGGGCATGATTATGTTGATAACGACAATGTTTCTGATGACGGTAATGGTCATGGTACACATTGCGCTGGAATTACTGGAGCACTTACGAATAATAGTGTCGGAATTGCTGGTGTTGCCCCACAAACTTCAATTTATGCTGTCCGCGTATTAGATAATCAAGGAAGTGGGACTCTTGATGCAGTAGCGCAAGGTATTCGAGAAGCTGCTGATTCAGGTGCAAAAGTAATTAGTTTAAGTTTAGGAGCTCCAAATGGTGGGACTGCATTACAACAAGCTGTTCAATATGCATGGAATAAAGGCTCTGTTATTGTTGCAGCTGCTGGAAATGCTGGAAATACAAAAGCAAATTACCCTGCATATTACAGCGAAGTAATTGCAGTTGCTTCTACAGACCAATTAGATAGAAAATCTTCATTTTCTACTTATGGTAGCTGGGTAGATGTTGCAGCTCCAGGTTCAAATATATATTCCACATATAAAGGTAGCACGTATCAATCATTAAGTGGTACGTCTATGGCAACACCTCACGTTGCAGGAGTCGCTTCTCTTTTAGCAAATCAAGGTTATAGCAATACACAAATCCGCCAAATTATTGAGTCAACTTCAGATAAAATTAGCGGTACAGGTACGTACTGGAAAAATGGTAGAGTCAATGCATATAAGGCGGTACAATACGCTAAGCAATTACAAGAAAATAAAGCCTCTTAAGAAATAAAGTAAAACTTTAATCAGTCGTTCTACCATTAAAGCGGGATAAAATTGAAAGAGAGACTTTTACAATTAAAGTCTCTCCTTCTTACAAATTATATTACTCTCCCTCTTTCTGCACCATATGTAAATAAAGTACAAAATCCATCATTGTCGACGAATACCCAAGTTGGCGAAGCATCGCTGTTATATTTCCTCTATGATATGTACCATGATTTACGACATGTTGTACCAATTCTAAAATTGAAGTTTCTAATTTCCCTACATATGGATTCTCAATAACAAATACAGCATTCACGTCTTGTATTGTACTTAAAAAGTCTTTATATTGATTTGTCATATTTTCAAACATTTTTTCTAATTCATGTAACAATTTAGTTTCGATTTGTTTTCTTAAATTTTCTCGGTCTTGTATTGCTTCATTCATACTTTTACCATGCAATATGTGTAACCACACTTGATCTGTAATATAAATATGCGCAAATGTCTCCTTGATTGATGGAAATACACTCTGTATCTGTTCATTAAAAATAGTCTCATAATTTGGTAATTCTTTTAGTCGATTGAATAATCGTATATTAGCCCAAGCATGGTAATCCACCTGTTTTAACATGTACTCTTTCAATCGAAATCGCCTCCTTATTGTATGAAACGAATAGTTTGTTTCTTCATTTCTGATTCTCTATCAGCCTCTACAATTCCTTTTTCTTCAATTTCACGTTTATCTATAGTTTTATATTTTACATACGTATGAAATTCCGTTTGAAATGGAAACGGTGTAATCCGAATTGTTTCCTCATCTATCCATTCAGCTTGAATAGGTTTCCCCTCTTTACTATTAAACATTTCTGTTCCTTCAAAACCATCTTTAAACAAATCAATTTCATCTTTCTTTTCTACCCCTGGTTTATTCATACAGACATATAAAGAAAGTTCATCGCAAAACTTTAATAATCTATAATGTTTATCGAACATCGCAAATTGTTCTTTTGTTAGTGTTTTCAATATTCTTTTTTGTCGTTCCAATTCCCCTGTATAAAATGACATCATCTCTTCATCTTCCTCATTTAATGGAAATGATAAAAAATGCTTACTACAAAGTAATGCTCCGTATGGATTGGAATCTTCAATTTCATTCAAACCAATCGTATAAAAGACAAAGCGTAATGAACTTGGACAATCCATAAATGTATATGGGATATTTTTAGCATCATTCAAAATTGGTACTTTATCAAGTTCTATCCATCCTCTATCATGCTCATATATTGCATCAATTGTCTCTTTTAAATATGTGTCATCTTCAAAAAAATCTTCTTTTATATGCTTCGCAATCTCTCCAGCTAAAAAACCATGATCATGTTGACGAATTAATATACTTTCTTTCTCATCCTTTTCACGAAAAATCATCCGTATACTCCCCCTCATCCTCATATTACAACGTTTTCTATGCATCAATTCTTAATTAATCCCTAATTATTAGCAGGGATTCAGTTTCTTGCAACGAAATTAACATAACTATATAGCATTCTTTCTAACAATATAAATAGCTTTATCTTTACTAACTATTATACTAAATCATTCATTCCAAAAAATTTTTTTATGAGGTGAAAACATGAACAAAACAGAATTAATTAAAAATGTCGCACAATCAGCTGATATTTCTCAAAAGGATGCTTCTGCAGCTGTACAATCTGTATTTGACACAATTGCTACTGCATTACAATCTGGCGATAAAGTTCAATTAATCGGCTTTGGAACTTTTGAAGTGCGTGAAAGATCTGCTCGTACAGGACGTAATCCACAAACTGGCGAAGAAATTCAAATCGCTGCTGGTAAAGTTCCTGCATTTAAAGCAGGTAAAGAGTTAAAAGAAGCTGTGAAATAAACAAGAAACCAGCCATTTTATAGGCTGGTTTCTTGTCAGGCTGTGGAGAAAGTCTTCTCCACAGCCTGTTTTTGTGTCTGAGCCTCTTTTTATGTGTCAACACTGATAAAAAGAGGAAAAGGAGAGATTT
>NZ_JBTREW010000044.1:0-12990 GCF_054823925.1 Bacillus sp. F9_6S_D1_P_5
TTTTTGGCCATGAAAAATCCCCTCCAAGTAATAGTGTAACATCCATGTGTATACATGGTCTTTTTCACACTGTCTACCTAAAGGGGATAATATCAAACAAGGGCTTTTTTCTTTATTTCTAATACATTATGATCGAGTCTTTCTATGAATTTTATATTGAAAATTAAGAAAATATTAAGAGTTTATATAGCGGAAAGTTAAGAAGTGTATGGGATATTAAGAATGTGCAAAAGATCAAGGTGAAATTGTTGTACATATATATTTTTTTGAGGTATTTTTACTGAACTAAATTGATGTTTTTATAAATTTAAAAGAAAGGAAACTACTTATGAAGAAGATAATAAAGTTAATAAAACTTATTGGTGCCATCACTACACTATTATTAATCGTAGCACTAATATTTCCTACATGGACCTCGCAAATAAAAGGGAAAAACAGTATAAGTACATTAGAGCAAGTAGAGATTAATGGAAGTGGTCATGAAATTATGATACGCGGTAAAGATAAGAACAATCCGGTTATTATTTTCGTACATGGTGGACCAGGTACTTCAGAAATACCATATGCTCAAAAATACCAAAACTTATTGGAAGAGAAATTCACAGTTGTTAATTACGATCAAAGAGCGAGCGGGAAATCGTATCATTTCTTTGAAGACTATTCGAATCTTACATCAGATCTTCTTGTAGAAGATTTATTAGCTATGACAGATTATGTTTCAAAACGTTTAGGTAAAGAAAAAGTAATATTGGTTGGTCATTCTTACGGTACATATATCGGAATGCAAGCTGCCAATAAAGCCCCTGAAAAATATGAAGCATATGTTGGCATTGGGCAAATGAGTGATACAGGAGAAAGTGAAATGGATAGTTTAAACTATGTGATTGAACAGGCAAAAAAAGCTCGGAATACAGATGAGGTTTCCTATTTAAATGGGTTGACTGAAAAAATTAAAAATGGTGATACATACACTCCGAGAAATTATGTTGCGAAATATGGTGGAACATCAAGACTCATTGAAAATCCAGATGGTGATAACATTGGGATATTACTCAGTAATGAATATAACTTGTTAGACGTAATTCGTTACAACGTTGGATTATCACATTCTCAAACTGTCTTATTAGAAAAGGATTTAAAGAATCCATTACCTGCTAAGGTGACTAAAATGAAGCTACCTCTTTATTTGCTTATGGGGAAATATGACTATAACACTTCATTGCATGCAGCCAAAACATATTTTGATACGATTGAAGCAGATCAAAAAGAATTTATTACTTTTGAAAAATCTGCGCATTATCCGCAATTTGAAGAGAAGGAAAAGTTTTATGAGTGGATGTGCGATACATTTGTAAAATAAATAAAATGTATCCGTATTTTAGAGAATTAACATAGTTAGCGAGACGTATCAAGATTTTTGATGCATAGTATTAACTGTAGCGAAGTTATATAAAAAGACTTTTGTATAAAAGACAAGAGTCTTTTTGTAATGTTCTCTATATAGAAGGGGAAGTTTGGATAATGGTCGAAAAATATAATATAACTTCCGAGAAATGACTGGAATAATAAAATTTTGTCGAGGGAAAGGTGGTGAAAACGCCGATTCTATTAGAAGTGCAAAAACGTAAGGCTGTTGCTCCGCGCATAGCTTAGTGGGTGCGTCAACCATCCATGTGTACTCGACTTGTCGGGGCTTGTAGCATACGCCAGATTCATCTGAGTGGTGGCTTCTTCCATAAGGAAGAACTGCTCTTTTTCGAAAGGGTGGTGCAAGTGGGGAAACGATTGTTCGTTTCTAGTACCAACCAAAAACATACTTGGGGTGTTACCATAAGGTGGCATGAATGCTAGAGCGTCAAACTGTCTAGCGATAGACGAAAAGACCTAGCGTTCTAACTCAAGCCCCCACTGAAACGTTTCATCTCAGTGGGGGTAGTTGACAGTATGACAATTTTAGCGAGAAATCTAGTTAATAATAGTATGTAAGATGCGATTAAACTAGGAAATGTAAAAAAACCTAAGAGCAAGGATAAAGAAGTAAAGGAAGAGAAACGAGTACAAACTAATGTGAATGATTTTTATTTTTATAGAGAGATACAAAAATAAAAAAAGAAAGCTGAAGACAAATTGTTTTCAGCTTTCTTTTTCCGTTTGATTTAGTGGTGTCCAGCAAATAGAGTGAACATTGTTATTAGTAAAAAACCACTAGTTGCCCACATTAAAAATGTAAGGAAAGAGAGTTGTTTCTTTGCCTTCCAAAGCATTTCATGAATTGTAACATAGCCAAGTGAACCGATAGCGCTCCCCATAATGAGCCCTTGTAAATGTAGGGCCTTCCCTTCCATCAAAATGCCAAAAACAGTACCTGTACCGAGGATAAGGGAAAGTAATAAAGTTGTTAATAAAAAGGAAATATATTTATGCTTTGTAAAGAGAAAGGGGATAATTAAAGCTAATCCTTCAGGAATATGGTGAACAACGATTGCTATTAAAAAAGGAACTGCAGATTCAGCATGATTAATAAAAGCTGTACCTAAAGCAAACCCACTTGGCAAATTATGAATAAATATAGCAAAAGAAAGAAAAAGAAAAGTTTGCCACGCTTGTTGATCTTTTTTATGTATCATTGGATGATGACAATAGTTATCTAATAAGCTCATAACTAAAATACCGATAGCTATACCAAGTATAGGCCCAATTATTTCAAAGCTTGAAAATGTTTCAGGAATTATTTCAAGGGATAAAAGCCCAAGCAAAATTCCGCCGCATAATGCGTATAAACGATGCATTTTTTCTTCAATTAGCTGGCGTGTAGCAATGCCGACAGCACCGCCTAATAGTAATCCACCGAATGAAAAAAATGTAACTATCATAGGAATCCATAATCGTTCCATCGTATCACACTCCGATTCTTCCACTTATTTTTAGCTTACGAAAAGGATAGTTAGATTAGTCCAAGTAATTGTGTTTGATTATAGAGAAAAAACTAATAATTAGTTATAATTTGTATATTAAATTTAAGTGGAAATATGAAATGGGGAATACGTTTGCAAACAAAATGGAGTTTATCTGAATATGAAAATCCACAACGATATGATGTGGAAAATAAAAGTTTGTCAGATTTTCCGTTCTTACTATCATGGGCACAAAAACTAAGGATACAAAATGAATGGATTCTAGATATTGCTTGCGGAACAGGGAGAGTTACACTTCCCTTTATAGAAAACGGATATCAAATGATCGGTGTAGATATACATGAAGGAATGCTTGCTGAAGCGAAGAGAAAATCTACGGAGTGTGAAAAAGTAAAATGGTTACAACAAGACTGTTTACAATTGAAGATTGAAGAAACGATTCCGTTAGCTTTTATGGTTGGTCATGGATTTCAGCATTTTCTTACGAATACAGATCAAAATAAGTTATTAACATCTATTCATCATGTGTTAGCAGATAATGGTATATTCATATTCGATACACGTTTTCCTTCAAAAGAAGAATTAATACAACCATCTACAGAAGAATATTGGACAATTATTAGGGATGAAAAGGGAAGGAAATGTAATCTATATACTGAAATGACATACGATTCAATTCAGCAAATACAGCACTACATAACAACAAGAAGGTTTTATGAAGGTGATGTGCAAGTAGAAGAACTGAAAACAACGATTGATCTTCGCTATACGTATCCGCAGGAGTTAGAAAGAGTATTAGTAGCGAATGGTTTTGAACTATTACATATATATAATGATTGGGAAGGAAATGAGTTAGGAGAAGATTGCTATTCTATGGTAGTAGTTTGCCGGAAGAAAAAATAGTGTTATTTTATGCTATGTGCTGGATGAAGGTTTACAGAAAATAATTGAAGAGAGTAGTAGTAAATGGAGGGATTTGTAATGCAACAAATTAAAAAAATAGGAAACTCATTTTGGTATATGACACCAGTTTCTGAAACAGATAGACCGATTTTAGGAATGGTAGTTGGAAAAGAAAAAACTTTAATGATAGATGCAGGGAATTCAGAAGAACATGCAAAATTATTTTTAGAAATGTTAAAAGAACAAAATGTATCAAGTACGGATTTCGTAGCATTAACACATTGGCACTGGGATCATATTTTTGGATTACCTGTACTGCATAATGCGTTAACTATTGCGCATGATGAAACGAAAAAAGAAATGCAGTCACTAGTATCTTATGAATGGACAGATGAAGCGTTAGACGCACGTGTAAAAGAGGGTACTGAAATTGAATTTTGTGCGGAGTGCATCAAGAAAGAGTTTGAAGAAAAAGCGAGAAATATTAAAATTATTCCTCCGGTCTTAACGTTCCAGGATCAAATTGAATTAGACCTTGGTGAAGTTACATGTGTATTAAAACATGTCGGCGGAGATCATGCACATGATTCTGTTGTTATTTACGTGAAAGAAGAAAGGATATTATTTTTAGGAGACTGTATATATGCAGATATCTTTTCTTCAAAGTGGAACTATACGACGAAACGAACGTTTAAATTAATAGATGAATTAGAGAAATTTGATGCGGAGACATATATTCTTTCCCATGGTACAGCTATAAGTCGGAATGAGTTTTTACAAGAAATGCATTTACTAAAAACAGTAGGAACTTATACAGAAATTCATAAAGGCGATGAAGAGAGTATAAAGGCAGCGTATAAACGAGACGTAAATAGAGAATTAAATGAAGATGAATTAGAAACAATAACGTTTTTTGTAAATGGTTATGAAATGAATGATCAGTAAGACACTACATGAATCAAATATAATTAAACTGCACAAAAAGAGTATTGAAATTTAATTCAATACTCTTTTCAATAGTTAAATATGTAGTTTCAACCAAATGCTAATTAGGGGGTTATATCATTTGAAGTGATGCTATTCTATTTATTTTTCGTATAGATAAGTTTTCAAAATGAAGCTTTCTTCGCTAATTCAGTTATATAGTTGAAAAATCCGTTGTGGTTTACATCATAAACGACATTTACAGGTCGCCCACCATCAAACTCCACTGTACGCCCCTGGCTAGGTCCATATGTATGAACGATACTATTAATCGTTTGAGTTTTTGCAAGATTAGTGTTTCCGACAAATGCAGTAGTTAGTACATCCCACAAATAATAAGTAGAGTTCGTTGAGAAGTGAACGAGAGGAGGAACCATTGCATAGCATTGACCAAGGAAATCCACACCAATATATTTACGCTCTTTTGCCCACTGTTCACGTATGTCTATAGTTAATGGGACTTGGTTTGTACTTTCTAGTGTTACTAAGTTAATTTCAATGTTTGATTCCCATACACGAGCTACTGCTTCAGGATCCCAAAACGAATTCCACTCAGCTGTTCCGTCATGTTCTGGTTCATGTACATTGCCGGCAGTACGAAATGTCCCTCCCATCCAAATAAGGCGCTCAATTTTTCTCTCGATTACAGGTGCTTCATATAGTGCACGCGCTAAATCGGTAAGAGGACCTGTAAATAATAAAGTTGTTTTTTCTTCGGTTTGTAGTAGAGTTTCAATTAAATGATGATGGGCAGGTTTTACTGCTACGGGTGTTACAACTTTTCCAAACTCATTTAAAATCGGTAAAGCATCTACATAAAATGCATGCATCCGCCAGTCTTTTGGAAATGGATTTTTCGCACGGGAATTTGATGCAGCTACTTCAATATTTCCATTGCCGAAGCGATCAATAATTTTGCGACTTGCAGAAATTGCCGGTTCTAAATAGCAATCTGCAGGGATAACTGAAACACCTGTAAGCTCGACATTATCCATCTGTAGTAATAAAAATAGTGAAATTAAATCATCTACACCGCCATCATGATTGAAGTACACTTTTTTCATTATTGTAATCTCCATCCTATATGATTTAGTTAGGAATTAAATATGAATTGTGCAAAAATCATCAATGATTTCCATGACTTCAATTTTTCCATTGATTAGTAACTCAGGAAGTTCATTACTGACGTTTCCTTTCCAATACTCTCTAGCTTGTTCAATTTTTTGAGAGAATGGGATACCGTCTTCTTTCGGTAAAAGGCTTCCGTCACCTTCAAAACAATGTCCAATCACTTGTAATTTAACAATCTGCAAAACTTCTCGATTGTAAGAATCAAATAATGCTTTCCATTTTAAAGCATCTTCATAGCTCCTTGCAGCATATAAACAAGACAATCTTGACGGATAATCAGGATATTCTTGTAGCCTAACCATTTCCACAATCGTTTCTCTAACGGCTCTAATTGTTTGATCCATATAATCCATAACTACTATAGCATTTTCATTCTTTATGTGTAATTCTTCATTTGTATAATGTTCTTTTAAAATTTGGATAGAATCTTCACCGTCAGAATTTAAATGTCCTCTTTCAAAAAAGAAATGAAATAGCGTATTCTTTTGATTTTTATCGAAATGTATGATTTGTCCAATCTGCACTTTTTTCCTTGTAACGATGTGGTATGCGTAAAACTCTTGTTCGTACATAGTTATCCTCCTAGTAGTAATGTAATTCAATGTTAAATTTAGTAATTCAACATTGAAATATATAAAACCTTTATAAGTAAAAGTGAGAATTTGAGCAGAAAGGAAAGAGAAAATGATAACGCTTTAAATTTGTTCACAAAATGTTCACTTACGAAGAGGTTTCCATAATCGATATAATGACAAAGACTTAAACAGAAAGGATGATAGAAATTGCCAACAACAAGAAAGGAAAACCTCCAGTTTGGTATGATGATGTGCCTTGGGATGGTTATTGTAATGACGTTTTATAATTTACTACTGAACGGAGCTGGGGGACCAATTCATATTAAGGAGATTGCATTAGAACTAGTAATTGGATTCATTATTGCACTATTAATTGAAATATGTATCGTTGGACCTTGTGCGAAAAAAATTGTCTTCGCGTTACCGTTTGATAAATCGAAAAAAGTAAATATTATTATTGCGATGGCGACAGCTATGGTAATTGGAATGGTATTCTTTATGTCTTTTTACGGAATGGCTATGATGTATTTACATGGTGGGATACAAGGAGACTCCTTTGTATCGATGTATTTCTCGATTTTTATTAAAAACTTCATTATGGCGTATCCATTACAATTAATTATTATGGGGCCGCTTGTGCGTTTCTTATTTGGAAAGTTTGTTTTGAAGAATAAATCTGTTAATGTAGCGTAAATAAATTCTTATCATTAAAATATAAAGATTATATAGTTTAAATTCGATCTATTGAATGATTGGGGCATGCTGATTTATAAGATATGTTTAATTAGGTGAAAAGTTTGTGAAAATAAAGGGGCATTAATAGTCAAAAGAAAAAATATAAGTAGGGCTATGTGCGGGAAATAGATTTTAAAGCGAAACAGTGATAGGTAGAAAGAGGGTTGCAATTGAAACCCTCTTTCTACACTTCTATAAGATTTTCTATATCGTTCAATATGATATATGTAAGAAGAAGTTTAGAGAAATCAAATGCTTATTGTGCATTGATAGGATTACTGCTTCGATTGAACCAACTCGAAAAAGGACTGTACCTTTATTGTATTTGAAAAATTGTCAAATACAATAAAATCTTCTTCATGGTTCATGGTTATTTTTTTGATAAAGGGGATCGCGGACATTTCTAACACAACCCCGTCTGTATGATTGAAATTTTGTATGTCGGTGTATAGAAATTCCCATTTCAGTCCTTTTCCAAACATGGCATCAGAGCAGAACAATAATTTTTTATTTGTAGCAGCTAAAATACCAGATCTGCTTATATAACCAAAATTTATTACGCAGTAGATTGTAGAAAGAATATCTTCCTCATTGTTTACGTATTCTTTTATAGTTCCTAGATTCGCCTTCATAAGTAGGTCTCCTTATTGTTGTAAGAAATTTTTATAGTTATTAAATCTATTTTATCATATATAATTATTAATGGATTTATACTTATAAAAGTAGAAAAAAATTCTCTAGAATAGGAATGTGTAGTGCTGACTTTTAGGTAAAGGATGAGAAGGTAACCCTTTTCAGTTTCCTGTACAATAAAAAACAAAGAATAGTGGTATATGTGTGTAATATAGCGTAAATATATTCTAGATAGAAGGTAAACGAAATTGAATATTATACTTTCAACTGTTTTAATGGAAGCGAGAGCTGAGTTAATCATTCCCCGATAGGTTGGGTTTGTAATGAAGTAGATGAGTGTGAGTAATGGTTTTAGAAAAGAAGGGTATAACCGGAAATTAAAATATGACTAAATATACGTAACTAATGAATTCAATGTCTTTTTCAGTTATTATGTTGTAAAAAATTTTATGATAAAATTTTTTACATAATTAAATAAAGGGGTAGTATTCTATGGGTTATTTCTCAAATGGTTTATTAGTTCTGTTTGTGCTTATCGTATGTAGTTGTATAGTTTTTGGTTGATAATATAATGAGAGTCTTATACAAAAGAAGTTATCTTAAGTGAGATAACTTCTTTTTATTTTATGTAGAGAAGGAATTCTATCTTTCTTATTGAAGTTTGATCTAGTTATTTTTAACTCGATCAAACTTTTTATAAAGGATAATTTTATGAAATATAAACAAGCCAGACAATAGGGAGTATTTACATGGAAAATAGTATACGCTACACAAGTGAACATCCTACAGATTTTAATAAATTATTAGCGTTGTATGAATCGTTAGGATGGAATTCTCTTCAATTAACGGTTAACGAATTAGAACAAATGTGTAAACAAAGTTGGTATACAATTTATGCTTTTGATGAAATGAACCTAGTAGGGATGGGGCGTATTATATCGGATGGTGTAATTACGGGCGTTATTTGTGGTGTTTGTGTATTGCCAGAGTATCAGTCCATTGGTAT
Source organism: Bacillus sp. F9_6S_D1_P_5 (assembly GCF_054823925.1). Lineage (NCBI taxonomy): Bacteria > Bacillati > Bacillota > Bacilli > Caryophanales > Bacillaceae > Bacillus > Bacillus sp. F9_6S_D1_P_5. The sequence continues at coordinate 8,883 of NZ_JBTREW010000044.1, forward strand.
TGGAAAAGAAATAGTAGAACGATTAATCCATCACTGTGAACAAAACAAGGTTATTCCCCAACTTATGTGTGTGGAAAAATTGCAATCTTATTATGAATCTATAGGGTTTGAGGCATTTTCTGTTGGAATGACAAAACATATTATAAGATAGTGGAGCTTTATATTTCCAGCTTACTCGTACGTATCTTCAAGCTTCAGTATAAAGGAGAGTTGCTGTATGGAGATTGCTAAAGGGATAGAAATGTTACAACTTGAGTTTCAAGAATTTATTATTCACCCAATTCTTTTATGGGATGATAAAATGGCAGTTTTAATAGATACTGGTTTTCCTGGACAATTTGAAGATATACAAAAAGAGATGGAGAGAGTTGGGGTACCTTTTGATAAGCTAAAAGTTGTGATTTTAACGCATCAGGATATAGATCATATAGGTAGCCTTCCGGAATTATTGAATAATGGTGTAAGCGATATTAAAGTTTATGCACACGAGCTAGATAAACCTTATATTGAAGGGGGATTTCCTTTGTTGAAGGATGGACAAGTAAAGAACCCACCAAAAGGAAAAGTGAGTGATCTTGTAATTGATGGACAGGAGCTTCCATATTGCGGTGGCATTCTTATTCTCCATACTCCAGGGCACACTCCGGGTCATATCAGTTTATATTTAAAACAAAGTAAAATTCTTATTGCAGGAGACTCAATGTATAGTGTGAATGGAATGTTAGGAGGAATTCACGCTCCAACAACTTTAAATGTTAAGGAAGCACAGAATTCTTTACAGAAGTATGCAAATCTAGAAATTGAATCCGTAGTTTGTTACCATGGAGGATTAAGTAAGGAGAATATACACGCACAAATCCAAAAAGTTATAGAAGATAATTAGTTTTTTATGTTAAACAATGTTGAAAAATATATGAATCACCATTGTATAAATCGAATTCTAAATACATTATAAAAAAGCATGTTTGAAGAAATACAAACATGCTTTTTTATTAAAGGAAACCCATGTAATATTAACGTCCTAATCCGTTCCAATAAAAAGAAACGATTTCTTGTGCTAATTCATCTATATTTGTAAGAATAGGATTGTGATTCTCATCTTTAAAATTCCCAATTGATAATAAAGATACGAATGCATGAGCAGCAAATTTAGCGTTTCCTTTTGGTATTTCTCCAATTTGCATTGCATTATCAAGTGCTTTTTCTAATACTTCATACATGCTATCTTCAGCGTCTTTTAATTCTTTCAATTGTTCTTCAGATAATGATAGTTTTGCATCTTTCATAAAATTCTTCATATCAATATCCATCGTTGCGTGTAAGTAGACTTTAGCGAAGTCCAATAATCTTTCTTTTAAAGTCTTATTTGTAGAAAGGATTTGAGACATATTCTCGCGTATACGTACCATCATTTGAATCATAGTAGCGGTAAATAAATCAGCTTTTGTTGAATAGTAATAGTAGACGGTTGCTTTCGTAACACCACAAACTTTTGCGACTTCATCCATGGAAACGACTTGATAATTTTGAGTAAGAAATAACCGAGTTGCCACTTCTAAAATAGTTTCTTTTGTAGATTTTGTATTTTTATTTTGACGAGGCCTTCCGAGGGGACGTTGTTTTTGTTCCAAATCCATTCGCTCCTGACATGTATTGTTGAGATAATTATAACACAAATTTTTATTCATTCTTGATTAATTAACCGACCAGTATATATAATTAATATTAGAGGAAAAAAGGAAGGTGGGTTTTTATGAAAAAGCACCCGTTACATATGTTAGGGAGGCTTGTAGCAGGGAAGCATACGCAATGGATAACTTTATCGGTATGGATTCTTATTACATTACTACTCTCATTTACGTTGCCACAAGTAAACAGTACGAAGGAACCGAATCCGAAAAATTTACCTGAAACAGCTATGTCACAGCAAGCAGAAGCACTTATGAAAAAAGAGTTTCCGAATAATGCAGGAAATCCTTTATTAGTAGTATGGTATAGAGATGGTGGATTACAGTCACAGGATTATAAACTCATACAAGACGTTTATAAAGAGTTAAAGGCTAGTCCTTTAAAAGAACAATCAACATTACCGCCATTTGATACAATCCCGGAACAAGTATTATCAAAAAGTGCATCAAAAGATGGTACATCATTTGTTACACCAGTATTCTTTAATAAGTCAGCTGGAACAGATATATTAAAAGGAAATCTTGAAGATTTAAGAAAGATAGTGAATAGTAAGGTCGATGAAGATCCATTCAAACAAAAAATAAGTGATTCTGGTTTACATGTTCGATTATCTGGACCTGTAGGTATTCAAACGGATGCAGTTAGTTTATTTAGTCAAGCAGATGTGAAATTGTTAGTTGCTACTGTATTACTTGTATTGGTTTTATTAATCTTATTGTACCGCTCACCAATATTAGCGATTTTACCTTTACTTGTTGTTGGCTTTGCATACGGTATTATTAGTCCTACACTTGGATTTTTAGCTGATCACGGATGGATTAAAGTCGATGCCCAAGCGATATCAATCATGACAGTGTTATTGTTTGGTGCTGGAACGGACTATTGCTTATTTTTAATTTCAAGATATCGGGAGTACTTGTTAGAAGAAGAAAGCAAATATAAGGCGCTGCAACTTGCAATTAAAGCTTCTGGCGGGGCAATAATAATGAGTGCGTTAACAGTTGTACTTGGATTAGGAACATTATTACTTGCTCATTATGGTGCCTTCCATCGATTTGCAGTACCATTTAGTGTTGCTGTATTTATTATGGGAATCGCTGCTTTAACAATTTTACCAGCGTTATTATTAATTTTCGGTAGAGCTGCATTCTTCCCGTTTGTACCGAGAACAACTTCGATGAATGAGGAATTAGCAAGAAGGAAAAAGAAAGTAGTAAAAGTTAAAAAATCAAAAGGTGCTTTTAGTAAAAAACTTGGTGATGTTGTAGTACGTAGACCGTGGACAATCATTATGCTTACTGTATTTGTATTAGGTGGATTGGCATCATTTGTACCACGTATTCAATACACATATGACCTATTAGAATCGTTTCCTAAAGATATGCCTTCACGTGAAGGGTTTACGTTAATTAGTGATCATTTTTCAGCTGGTGAACTAGCGCCAGTAAAAGTTGTTGTTGATACGAAAGGAAAAGAGCTTCCTATTAAAGAAGAACTAGAGGGATTTTCTTTTGTAAATACAGTAAAAGACCCAAAAGAGGGTAAAGAAAATAAGCAAATACAAATGTATGAGGTTTCTTTAGCTGAAAATCCATACTCAATTGAAGCGTTAGATCAAATCCCTAAATTGAAAAGTAGTGTAGAAAAAGTATTAAAAGATGCTGGGATTAGTAATGCAGAAGATCAACTATGGATTGGCGGAGAAACAGCGTCATTATATGATACAAAGCAAATTACGGAACGTGATGAAGCAGTTATCATTCCAGTAATGATTAGTATTATAGCTTTATTATTACTTGTTTACTTACGATCAATTGTCGCGATGATTTATTTAATTGTAACTGTTGTATTATCGTTCTTCTCGGCACTAGGAGCAGGGTGGCTATTACTTCGTTATGGTATGGGAGCGCCGGCCATTCAAGGTGCGATACCGTTGTATGCATTCGTATTTTTAGTTGCTTTAGGTGAAGATTATAATATCTTTATGGTTTCAGAAATATGGAAAAACAGAAAGACACAAAATCACTTGGATGCTATAAAAAATGGCGTTATACAAACAGGTAGTGTCATTACATCCGCAGGTTTAATTTTAGCAGGAACTTTTGCAGTATTAGGTACGTTACCAATTCAAGTTTTAGTTCAATTCGGTATTGTAACAGCAATTGGTGTATTACTAGATACCTTTATTGTTAGACCATTACTTGTACCGGCAATCACAGTAGTTTTAGGCCGCTTTGCTTTTTGGCCAGGGAAACTTTCGAGAAAGAGTGAAGAGATACAAAAAGTGGATGCATAGTTGAAAAAGCCAAGGATATTTTCCTTGGCTTTTTTCAGAGTGTTGGGAAACCCTGAAGGGGTTCCCAACACTCCGGAATCTTTTTTGATTTTAGTGAAAGAAAACAATATAAAATCATAGAAT
>NZ_JBTREW010000045.1:0-12303 GCF_054823925.1 Bacillus sp. F9_6S_D1_P_5
CCAAAAACGACTCAACCATCGAGCTCCGATAGAATATCGAATCTCGATGGCTGCTTAGTCTTTTTAATACTGTCTACTTGACAGGGATAAGACTATAATCGGTCTTTTCTTTTTTATATAATAAAGATAGGATATTGTATTTCCTGCCACTATACGATTATTATAAGATAGTTATACATTAAATTTAATTTGAAAATATTTTTTGTCAGTTTTTTTAGAAAACTTACAAGCGTGTAAGATAAATGAAAGATGAATCAATATGAGTTATAAGACAATTCATTTACACTCTATTGTGAGAAGTGCAAATGAAGGGAGAATAGAAATGGAAATTTTACATGCAAAAAATATTAGTAAAGTATATAAAGGGAAAATACCTTTTAAAGCATTAGTAGATATTGATTTATCAATTCAAGAAGGTGAATTTATAGGGATTATGGGCCCATCCGGTAGCGGGAAAACTACGCTATTAAATATGGTATCTACTATTGATTCTCCGTCCTCAGGAGAAATTTTAATAAATGGTACAAATCCTTTCCGGTTAACATCAGAAGATTTAGCTTTGTTCCGCAGGAAACAATTAGGATTTGTTTTTCAATCATTTAATCTACTTAGCACACTTACAGTAAAGGAAAATATCGTATTGCCGATGACTTTAGATGGTGTTTCTGTGCGAGAAATGAACAAAAGAGTAGAAGAAATTGCAGAGAAATTAAATATTACAGATATATTGAATAAAAGAACGTTTGAAATTTCAGGGGGACAAGCTCAAAGAACAGCAATTGCTCGTGCAATTGTTCATAAGCCGCAATTATTACTTGCAGATGAACCGACCGGGAATTTAGACTCTAAATCTTCAAATGATGTAATGGAGATGCTTGATACGCTTAATAAGGAAGAAAAGGCAACGATGATGTTAGTTACACATGATCCGTATGCAGCTAGTTTTTGCAGCCGAGTAATTTTCATTAAAGATGGTCAACTATATAACGAAATTTATCGTGGTGAAAGCCGGCAAACCTTTTATCAAAAAATTATGGATGTCCTTTCTTTGTTAGGAGGGAAAAGGCATGACTTTTCGTCAGTTCGCATTTAATAATATTTTTCGAAATAAACGTACATATGCTGCCCATTTTTTAAGTAGTGCATTTTCGATTATGATTTTCTTTACGTATGCACTTTTATTATTCCATCCTGATTTACAGGGGGAGTTGAAATCGACAAGTAAAACAATAAGTACATTTGGTACATTAGGATTTCAAATATCCCAAGGTTTGATTTTTGTCTTTTCATTCTTCTTCATTCTATATTCAGTGAGCTCGTTTTTAAAAACGCGTAAGAAAGAATTTGGCATTTTAATGATGCAAGGTATGTCAATGAGACAGCTTAAGAAGTTATTGTTAATTGAAAATATGTTAATTGGACTTGGCTCAATTTGTATTGGGATACTCATTGGCCTCATATTTTCTAAACTAGTTTTACTAATAAGTGCGAGTGTATTAATGATTAGTAATGGCTTACCTTTTTATATACCGGTGCAGGCTGTATTATTAACAGTTTTCACGTTTCTTGTCTTATTTTTAATCGTTTCGTTAGTTACATTTAAAACGGTTAAAGTAACCGAACTTGTGGAACTTATTCAAGCTGGAGAAAAGCCAAAGCCTGAACCGAAAGCTTCAATAATATTATCGTTACTTTCTTTAATTAGTATAGGGTATGGATACATTTCAGTATTTCGCTTTATTCAAAATCATAGTTTTATTATGCTCGTAATGGGTGTACTCTTAGTAATTATAGGAACGTACTTTTTATATACACAATGTAGCGTTTATATATTGCATCTTGCGAAAAGGAGTGAATCTTTCTTTTTAAAAAGAACAAATATATTAACGTTTTCAGAATTAATATACCGTATGAAAGATAATGCAACGATGTTTTTTATAGTGTCTATTATTTCAGCGGTTGCTTTTACAGCAATTGGTACGACAGCTGCTATTGGGAATAAAGAATTGGTAAGGATGACAAACCCATATACGTTTCTATATGTAGGACCTGAAAAAGATAAAATGGTGGATAAACATCTCTCTATTATAAAAAAACATCTTGCTGATGCGAACATTCCATATCGAACGGCTTCATCTTCTTATAAATATACAGAAAGTAATGTATATGTAATGAAGTTAAGTGAATATAACGAACTTGCGAGAGCACTAGGATATCAACAAGAAACAATTGAAAAAGAAGATGAAATATTACTAATCCCTGGAATGGTATCACAAAAACAAGAATTTAAAAATGGTGATTATAAAAAGAATATTGAAGTCATTGAAGGAGATTGGATAAAGACATTTCGTGTGAAAAAAGCTGTAGAAAATTTAGTTTTACCACATGATACGAGCGGTATTTTTATCGCAGTTCAAGATCGTGTATATGATGGTATTCCTTTTAATACCAATCAAGATGATGTAGTTATTCAACATCGTACATACGGATTTGTTGTAGATGACTGGATAAAGACGAAAGAAATTTCAAATCAATTAAATAGTATATTCGATGAAGATGCAAGAGAAGGTAATTTCTATTTTCAAGCTTTGACTTTAAGTTTATTAGAGGCAAAACAAACGAATGGATTATTATTGATGGCAAGTGTTTTAGTTGGAATCGTCTTCTTCACATTTGCCGCTAGTTTTATTTACTTCCGGTTATATACTGATTTGGATCGCGATCAACAACAATATAAAATGATTTCGAAAATGGGATTAAGTAAACGGGAGTTGAAAAAAGTTGTAACGAGACAGTTATTATTAATGTTCTTTTTACCGATTATCATTGCAGTAATTCACACAGTGGTTGCTTATATGGCATTGCAACAATTAGTCGATTTTTCTATTTTAAATAGTTCTATTGTAATTTTAATTTCATTTATTTGTATACAAGTTTTATATTTCTATATGACTCGTTGGCGTTATTTACAAAAGCTTTATAAAACTATGGAACAGTAGGGAATATGAGCAAGTAAGACTGCATAAAAGCATGTAAAAACAATTTGAGTTATGAAAGGAACTGTGATGAAGAAAATATTATCTATTTTCATTTTAAGTATATTAATGTTAATAAGTTTAAGTGCATGCTCTAAAAATGAAAACAGATTTCCAGCTAACGGTGTATTAATCATTGGAGATGAAAATAATACTTTATCAATTATGAATCGTTATCAGGAAATTACGAAAGAAAATGAAGTGTTTTCTGTGAAAACAGGTACATTTGGACAAGGACAAGTATTAATTTTAAATGAATCTACAGCACAAGCATTGATTAAAACAAAGGTTTTTCGTAAAAGAGAGAATGGATCCCAATTTAGACCTATAGATACGTTACCAAAGTTACCAAAAGAAGGATCGCTTTTGTTGGCACAAGAAGATGAAAAAAATTTAAAAAGTATTGAATTAGAAGGCAATGAGATTGCTGTTAAATACGGTAGTGATGCTTGGATAGGTAACACTCGTAAATATCCAACGCAATGGTATGTAATTGTAGCAAAAGATAGTGTGTATAAAGAATTAAAAGCAAATGAAACGAAAATGCATCTTCTCCACTTGAATGAGTCTTTAGGTGATGAAAAACCTAAAATGTCGACAGATAATACATTAATAAATGAAAAAGTAAAAGTAGAAAAGTTAATTAAAGATCATCAAGGGGAAGTATCATTTCAGTTTGTAACGATTGGAGAAAAATATTAAAAAAGAGTTCGAGGTTGATAGAAATTTTATCAACCTCGAACTCTTTTTAGTTTAGGGCATTCATATAACATAGATTACATTACTTCATTTAATCGAGTCTCGTTTGTTTCTTCAATCACATTTGGATTTTGAACCGAATTATTTTGAGATTCCTTCTCTTTACGGAATTTTTGAAGCATTTCAAGTATCATCCATAAAGGAACACCTTTATCTTTTAGCATCTTCCATAAATCTAATTCATTAAATTTATGCTCAGGTTGTTTCATCTCTTTTTCAGATGAACGAATATCAAATTTGATGGGATCATTTGATTTTTTATCTTCAAGTTTAGTAGAAGAGATCGTATTATGCTCAAGATTAGACGGAGTTATTTTAGTAGGTTGAGATAATGTATGAATATTTAATCCGATTTGCATGCCTTTTCCTCCTTAAGTAATAAAATTAGTTTTCTTGTAATTATTAAAGCTATTTTACATGAGGAAACCACATCTAATTATAAATCCTAATAATCAGATTTACAAGTTATATTGTAAAATTAATTCCTCACTTGAATTAATATTTATCAACATTTGTGTATGTTTTCTCTATATACAATGTATATAAAATACTTTACATTATGTTTAAGTTAAGAACTCATTTTTAATAGAAAAATGTAAACGTTTTATTAGGGGGAGGAAGCATGGGGGAATTATTTTTAAAAATATGTTTATTAGCAATAGGGACTATGTTTTTATTAGTAGCAAAAATAACTTACGCTGAAGAGAAGCAGCAAAATAATTATCCTATCATACTAGTGAATGGATTTGCTGGGTGGGGTAGAGAAGAAATGTTAGGGGTTAAATATTGGGGTGGTGTTCATGATATACAAGAAGATTTAAAAAGAAGTGGCTATACAGTACATACTGCTGCTGTTGGACCTGTTTCTAGTAACTGGGATCGCGCATGTGAATTATATGCTCAAATTAATGGTGGTACAGTAGACTACGGTGGCGCACATGCTGAGAAACATGGACACAATCGTTTTGGTAGAACTTATAGTGGTTTTGCGCCGAATTGGAGTGAAACAAATAAAGTTCATTTAGTTGGGCATAGCATGGGTGGACAAACGATTAGAACATTAGTACAGCTATTAAAAGAAGGTAGTTTTGAAGAAAAAAATTATGTGAAAAATCATCCGAACACGAATATATCACCACTATTTGAGGGCAAGAAATCATATGTTCATAGTGTGACAACATTAGCAACTCCTCACAATGGGACAACACTTGCTGATGGAAGCCTTCTGTTGCCGTTTGTAAAAGATTTACTCATTGCAGCTGCAAGTTTAGGAGGAAACAGTAATTTATCATTATATGATTTTAAATTGGATCAATGGGGGATAAAGAAGAATACTGGAGAGTCCTTTTTCCAATATACTGATCGTATTATAAATAGTTCACTTTGGAAAGATACAAAAGATATAAGTCAATGGGATTTAAGTACAGATGGTGCAAAGGAGCTTAATAATTGGGTAAAGACGCAATCAGATGTGTATTACTTATCCTATAGTGGACATGCATCACAAGCAGCACCTATAACAGGTTTACATATACCTCATATAACGATGAATAAAGTGTTAATGGGCAATGCATTTTTCCTAGGTTCTTATGCGAGATATGAAGAAAATCGTCCATTCATTGATACTTCTTGGTGGCAAAATGACGGTGTAGTAAATACAAATTCTATGATTGCACCTTTTTATAATACTGCTGTAAATAATAATGAGGCTTTACAGATTGGAAAATGGAATCATATCGAAACGAAAGCAAATTGGGACCATCTCGACATGATAGGACTTAGTGTTTCAGACACGTTAGGTTTTTCTAGTATTCAAGAGTTTTATAGAACAATTGTAGAAAAGCTATCAAGATTACCAAAATAGGTAATAATAAAGCGCTCTCGATGGAATTCGAGGGCGCTTTATATTATATTGAAAGAGGGATATGGTAGAAAAATATGGGGGGATATTATGAAAATTAAAGTTGTATTATCAGGATATGGAACAGTAGGAAGAGAGTTTATAAAATTACTAAATGAAAAATATTCATATATATATGAAACATATGGTATAGAGTTAGTTTTAAGTGGCGTTTTAGGTAGAAATGTTGCAATTCATAATGAGGATGGCTTATCTATTCATCACTTATTAAGGTATGGTAGCGGTAGCTCTGCAATTGAAGAATATATTGAACATCATCCGAAGGAACGAGCAACAGATAACATAAGTGGTACTGTACTGGTGGAATCGACTGTTACAAATCTTAAAGATGGAAATCCAGGGAAACAATATATAAAGCAAGCGATTGAGAAACATATGGATATAGTAGCAATTTCAAAAGGTGCGCTCGTTACAAACTGGAGAGAAATAAATGAAGCAGTAAAAATCACAAATGTACGAATTCGATATAGTGGTGCAACTGCTGCGGCATTACCGACACTAGATATTGGGCAATTTAGTTTAGCTGGATGCCATATTGAAAAAATAGAAGGAATATTAAACGGGACTACAAATTATATTCTCTCGAAAATGAATGAGGAAGATATTACGTTTGAAGAAGCATTGAAAGAGGCGCAAAGTAAAGGAATTGCTGAGACGAACCCAATATTAGATGTAAGTGGTTCTGATAGTGCGTGTAAATTGTTACTTTTAACAAACAGTTTAATGGGAGCAGAGAATACGCTTTCAGATATACATATAAAAGGAATCGAACATGTTACGCAACAACAAATTCGAAATGCTAAGGAACATAATAAATATATTAAATTGATAGCTTCTGCATATAAGGATCAGGTTGGAAATGTGGCTCTTAATGTGGAACCGCGCGAAATAGATAAAGATCATCCGCTGGCAAAAGTAAATGGGACAGAAAAAGGGATTACGTTCTTTACCGATACGATGGGGCAAGTTACTACAATTGGTGGTGCTTCTAATCCACGCGGAGCCGCAGCAGCTGCTTTAAAAGATATAATTAACTTATATCGTAAAGATTTGTCACGTATTAACGGGTAGTAAAACTCCTGAGTGGTGAGAGTTAATAATCAATGAGCGGCATGAATCTCCCCTTGATTAAAGCTGCACCCTATAAAACCGTACCGCCCTTTATAAAAAATACATATGTAGTGGACCTTTTGAGAATGAAATAAATATGCAAAAATGATTGTAGGGGGTAAGGAATTGTTTAAAGATTTTAAAGTTGTGAAAGAGCGTCCCGTTTATATTCAATTGAAAGATTATGTAAAAAAGATGATTATGAAAGGGCATTTGCTCGGGAATCAAAAAATCCCTTCAACAAGGGAACTAAGTGAATTACTAAGTGTGAGCAGAAATACTGTTCTTGCTGCGTATGCAGATTTAGAGCAAGAAGGGCTTATTTATGCAGTTAAAGGAAAAGGGAATTTTGTTGCGAAGGTTGATATTTCAAACACTTCGTCTGTTGAAATAGATTGGAAAAATAAACTTAATACAGTTACCTTATTAGCGGATGAATTAGATTTAATGAAACATGGTGTCCGCTGGGAAAAAGGAATGATAGTTTTTAACAGTATTTCTCCGGACGAAAAGCTATTTGATGTGGAAAATTTCAAAAGAGCTTTTCTTACTCGTATGTCCATTGAAGGTGATGTCGTATTAAATTACGGCTACGCAAAAGGTTATAGACCGTTAATGAACTATCTACTTCATTATATGGAAATGAAAGGTGTAGATACTTCAAATAAAGATATATTAATTACAAATGGATTTACAGAAGGATTAGACATTGTACTATCTTCGCTATCGAAAAAATCAGGGCGAGTTATTTGTGAGAATCCGACACATCATGCTGCTTTGAAGTTGTTCCGCTTACATGGCCTTGAAATTCATGGAATTAATATGAATGAAGATGGTATTGATACGAGCGAAGTTGAAAAAAGCTTGCGTGAAAAAGAGTTTGATTTTGCTTATTTAATTCCTTCTTATCATAATCCAACCGGTATTGTTACGAGTTCAGAGAAAAGAACAGAACTGATGAGCTTATTTTCAAAATATAAAATTCCTATTATAGAGGATGGATTTAATGAAGAGCTACGTTATTCAGGTTCACATTTAGCACCATTATTAACTTTTGCTGGCGCTGGTAATAATGTGATTTATATTAGTAGCTTTTCAAAAGTACTATTCCCTGGTTTACGTGTAGGATGGATCATCGCAGATAAAGAGCTAATCCATCATTTAGAAAGTGTAAAAAGAGCAAGAACAATACACACATCAACGCTAGATCAAGCGGTTTTATTTCAATATTTACATGAAGGATATTTTGAAAAATATTTAAAAAAGGCAAGGTCTGTTTATAAGAAAAAATATGAGTTAGCTGTTGGGGCGTGTAACGAGTACATTCCGTTTCAAAGAATGACCGGTGATGGTGGACTTCATTTATTTATAGAGTTAGAAGAAAAAATTCATGCCCGCACACTTTTACAAAAGTGTTATGAGCAAGGGGTTACATTTTCTCCTGGAGATGTTTTTTTCTCTGATGGAGGAGGAGCGAACACGTTTCGATTAGGATTTTCCCGCCTGAAAGAAGAAGAAATAGTTCGGGGAATCAAAATAATCGGTGATACAATAAAAAATGAAATTTGGAGTTGAGGAAATGAGAATTGGCGTTATTATGGGAGGAGTATCCTCTGAAAAACAAGTATCAATTATGACTGGAAACGAAATGATTGCAAATTTAGATAAAAATAAATATGAAATCGTACCAATTACGTTAAATGAAAAAATGGATTTAATCGAAAAAGCGAAAGACATTGATTTTGCACTACTCGCATTACACGGAAAATACGGAGAAGATGGGACAGTTCAAGGAACGCTTGAAAGTTTAGGTATTCCTTATAGCGGCAGCAATATGTTATCTAGCGGTATATGTATGAACAAAAATATTTCGAAAAAGATTTTACGTTATGAAGGAATAGAAACGCCAGATTGGATTGAACTTACAAAAATGGAGGATCTTAATGTTGATGAATTAGATAAGTTAGGATTTCCGTTAGTAGTAAAACCAAACTCTGGTGGTTCAAGTGTTGGAGTAAAGATTGTCTACAATAAAGACGAATTAATTTCAATGCTGGAAACTGTGTTCGAATGGGATTCTGAAGTAGTAATAGAGAAATATATAAAAGGTGAAGAGATTACATGTTCCATTTTTGATGGGAAACAGTTACCTATCATTTCAATTCGGCATGCGGCTGAGTTCTTTGATTACAATGCGAAATATGATGATGCTAGTACAATTGAAGAAGTTATCGAACTTCCAGCTGAACTGAAGGAACGTGTAAACAAAGCGTCACTGGCTTGTTATAAAGCATTGAAATGCAGCGTTTATGCAAGGGTTGATATGATGGTGAAGGACGGTATTCCATATGTAATGGAGATTAATACATTACCAGGGATGACACAAGCAAGTTTACTACCAAAAAGTGCAGATGCAGCTGGTATTCATTATAGTAAACTATTAGATATGATTATTGAAACTTCATTGAGAGTAAGAAAAGAAGAAGGATTTTAAGTAGCAGTATCATGAATACTTTTGACAGTAACATGAAGTATGTTATGATGAATACAATACGAAAATTAAATATTTATCCACTAGGGGGGCCTATTAGAGGCTGAGATCAAATGGAAATTTGAGACTCTTAGTACCTGATCTGGTTAATGCCAGCGTAGGGAAGTGGAAAAGACATTGCTATTTCATCAATAAATACTGTCAATTTCACTTTCTTTATGTCTGTAAAGAAAGTTTTTTTATTTTAAAGCGTTAATAACTGTGGATAAATAACTAAATTAAATAAATTACTTGGAGGGATTTATATGACTTTTTCACAATCATTACGTAAAGAAGTAGATTCAATTTGGGAAGCTAGTTTTCATCACCCTTTTGTAAAAAAACTTGGTGAAGGAACGTTAGATTTAGCTAGTTTTCGCTATTATGTGCTTCAAGATTCATATTATTTGAGTCATTTTGCTAGAGTACAAACGTTAGGGGCTGCAAAAGCACAGGAATTAGAAACGACTGCTCGTATGGCACACCATGCTCAAAATACATATGAAGCAGAATTATCTTTACATGAGAATTTTGCGAAGAAACTAGGGATTACACAAGAAGAAAAAGATAATTTTATTCCTGCTCCAACCGCATACGCATATACTTCACATATGTATCGTGCGGCGTATGAAGGGCATTTAGGCGATATCATCGCAGCAATTTTACCTTGCTATTGGTTGTATTATGAAATTGGAGAACGTTTAAAAGAGTGTCAGCCAGAAGAGCCAATTTATAATGAATGGATTTCTGCTTACGGATCTGATTGGTTCCGTACATTAGTTGAAGAGCAAATTACACGTTTAGATATTATCGCTGAAAAGGTGACAGAGTCTGATCGTAAGCGAATGAAACAGCATTTTATTATTAGTAGTCAATATGAATATTCATTTTGGGAAATGGCTTATACGTTAGAACAGTGGCCAGTGAATACAGAAGTAAAAGATGTAATTGGATAATGAGTAGGGGTATTGCTATTCATAGGTATGGATAATAACTATGTGTATGATTTTACAAAAGAAGTATCACAAAAAGACGCACCATTCTAAGTGCGTCTTTTTTCAATTTATAAAAATGAGCCCATGGAAAAAACAACCTAAAAATACGTATATGAACAAGGTGCATCATCTACTGATAGGTCATATTTTGTAGGTGTACGTATTGGACTTAGTTTATAGCGCTATCTCTACTTAGATTTAACGAACAGAAATATCGGAAAGCATTGAAAAGGTTGAAATGTATAAACGGAGGTCATGAAAATGAATAAGTTTCAACAAGAACTACAAGCGTTAAGCCTTAATGATTACCAGTCTGGAAATATTGTGTATTGGGACCAACTAAACCAATATCCATATTACTATATTGAAGATGCTGCTCGTCGTTGTGGAGGTTGTGGAGGTCGCTGTGGTGGTTTTAATGGTACTACTGATACAACTGGTACTATTGTAACATATGAATATTGATAATTGAAAAAAGGAATCCATTTATGAAGCATTATATAATTTTTATAAATGAATTTAATTAAAACACATGTAACTGGAGTTATTTCAAATGTAGAAAATAGTACACATTTTGAAGCCGCAAGATTTCCGTCTCCAAAAGAATAAGTAGTATGAAATCTCGTCAGTAATTTTTTCTAAGTAAGGTCCTAAATTTATATTTGTCTTGCATAAATGCAGGACTTTTTTTCGATAAAAAAGGGGACGTTTCCGGGGATTTCTCAAAACAGAATCAAGATTACGCTATACCTATACAGTTCTTTGAAAAAAGAATAGTGTGGGGATAACCTATCTATACGTTCATAATCCATGATCATAGCCCATTTATCACAAAACGTTACCGGAGAACGGGCAAGGGCTGTAAGAATCCGCAAGAAGGACGAAAAGACCAATTTCATTTATATATTCAGCCACGGTGCATATGTATCGCGGCTTTTGTGTTTCTTATTGAGTCTGGTCAATTTGCTGGGTTGATTGGTGATACAAAATATTTTTTCGTAAAATTCCCAAAAACGTCATTTTCAATTTGTACGATTTATGTGTCGGGTGGTAAAGTTATCTCATAGGAGCCCGGGAACCTAGACATAATTGGATATACATAATATGAGGGGAAGTAACGATGAGTGATAAAGTATAAGGAAAAATTAAATGTAAAGAATGTAATAAGGAAATAGGATGGTACTGTATTTATGGGAATCCTATTAAATCGAGATTATGAAGTAAATTTGCTTGATGAAACCAAAGTAGGTGCAAAATTATTTAGTAGGAAATTTCAACTGAAACCTCATGAATACGGTTTGTACTGCCCTGAAGATGACTGTGGGGTATATAATACATTCTCGTATTCAGAAGAAGATTTAATTAGTAAAGGAGCGAGAAGATGAACCAATAAACGGGATTATTCCCTCAGGCTCACAATAGATACATCCACCGTTACCGTTTCGCACAGTATCATCCGAACCTCCATTATCATCGTTAATTAATTCCCCACAAAGATATCCATAAGAAGGATAAACATCACCATCACACGTATCTTGGTAATTCTGAACAGCTATAGTTACAGTTTGTGGTTCGTCTGTTTGATTAAGTGCAGAAACTTAAATAAAATCAGCGGCAGCATTACGGAATAAAGGACCTGATGATAACGTTTGATTGCGAAGTTCACAATGACAATCGCACTTTTTACGTTTCTTACGATAGCACTTATGTGAACGGTCGTAATAATAGTTTGACATATTAAGTACGTACCTCCTTTTTAGTATATGCTATGCGAAGAGTAGGAGGGGGAGATTGGACAGTAATCTATGGCTGTTTAGGAGAAAAGTAAGACGTAAATAGAAAAGACCATCTCATTTAGAGTGATATTATCCCCTTTAGGTAGACAGTGTGAAAAAGACCATGTATACACATGGATGTTACACTATTACTTGGAGGGGATTTTTCATGGCCAAA
>NZ_JBTREW010000046.1:0-10900 GCF_054823925.1 Bacillus sp. F9_6S_D1_P_5
AAAAAAAAAGAAAAGGCGATAGCCTTTAGGTGAGGATTAACGAACCGACTTTTCTTTTTCTGAAGGTGGAGATTTTTGAGCGTTATTTGCTCAAAAATACTACCTGTTCCTTACGGAACTTTTAGCCTTTAATAATAGTGATAATAGAGAGCATCTACAAAAAATGCGTGAATCCCTTGATATGACTGGGTTGAATACACTTTTCAGGGTGTGACGTTTTCGTCACACTTTTAAGTCTTTTTGTGACGTTTTCGTCACACCTAAAAAAATACAAATAAGTAATAAAGTGGATAACTTGCTTTGAAATACATATAAAAAAGACTATATCAAATTGATATAGTCTAAAAAAATCTAGCTGGTAATTTTACCTTTTTACCATTTTGATCTTTAAGATTTTTCAAAGAATATTGAAACAACCTCATCGTTAATTTATCAAGTTTCACTTCATTTTTTCGAGGTGCACAAATCATTATGTAAGGATTTACCACCCATGTTCTAGGACTTACAGTACGACCATTTTCAATAATTTGTCCAGCACCTTCTGGATTAAGTAAAATTTCTTTTTTCTTTAATGAATTCATAAGCAAAGAAGTTTTTTCTCTTGATTTCCCTATCATTTCAGCAATTTCAGAAACAGTTGCTGCTTTTGGTAACTCATAATCTTCCTCAGCGCTCTTTCGTTTCCTTTTAAATTTATCATCTCTACAAATAATAACATTACTTCTAAATTCCAAATAAGCTTGAATTCTAAATAAAAAACTTTCTTCTGCTTGAGTTAAATAACCAATACTATTCAACAAATCTAAATTTCTATGCATTACTTGATTAAATGGTTCTCCAGCAAATGGATCTTTATTAGTTCCAACATAATGGTCTTCTCCAGTTAATTCTTTTAACTGTTGTAAAAGAGATTTTTTTAGTTCTTCAGCTTGGTCTCTTTGTTTTCCATCTTTCTCAAAATCTCTTTTTCTAGCATTTCTATCAGCTTGATTTAAAGCTTGTCCCAATTCTTCATTCATTGGTTAATTCCTCCTCTAAATTGAGGGAATCAACAAAAACACCTATTTTTTGCTATTTGATTATAAAACAAATTATGATAATCTATAATCAGATAAATGAAGTCTAGGTATTTTCGTAGAATACCCTATAAAAAGAGTCATGTTCCAGCATGGCTCTTTTTTTCATTCTATCACGTTTTCAATAACCTTGAAGATAAAAACAAAGTTTCCCTATTTTTTTACCGTTCCCTATCAAAATCTCGATGTTTGCTTATTTCTCTCTTATGTTCACGTTCAAATTGATTATCTACTCCCTTGCTATCCAATTCATTCTTAACAATTCCTCTAAGCACCTTAAATTGCTCTTTAAGAACTTTTTTCGTTTGTATATACAAAACTCTTATATTCGTCTGTAAACCCTTTATATGAGCTTTTAACGAGCTTATTTCTCTATTTAATAAACCAACTTCTTTTTGCAACTTACTTTTTTCTTGTTTCAACGTTCGATTTTCTTTTATCCAGCCCTCTGCATGCACTTTTAAACTCTCATTCTCTTTCACAAAATCTATCTTTTTCAAACGCTCATAATCCTTTTTGATAGTAACCGCTGCATTCACTTGCTTTGTTACTTCTTGATATTGTTCTGGTGATAACACATAATTTCTTGTCTGTTTCTTCGTGATTTCAGCTTTTCCAAACATTTTATCCTGCACTTCTACTACTACTTCTTTACGTAAAAATGGAATTTTAACAGGTTCATTTGGTACTTGATCCGTAGCACTATCTAATTCTTTTTGCATTTGTTCTACTCTTTTTTCTAACTCTATATGACGCTGACCAATTAACTGCAGCTTTTCATTTTCACTCTCTACTTGTTGCTTTACTATCTCTAATTCTTTGTACGTATCAACGACATCACTTTCCAAACTCGTTTTCGTTACTTCTAATTCGTTTGTTTTTTCTTCAACGTTTTTTAAATAATCGTCAATCGTTTGTAAGTGTGTTTCTTTTTCTTCTACTTGGTTTTCAATAGTTGACTTTGCTTCTGCATACTCTTTGTATTGACGAACTTTCATGTACTTATGTGAACCTACATTAGCACGTTCAAAATTCGGAATATATTCTTTAGCCAATTGCTCGATATAAGCCGTTTCTGTTTCTCTCCAATGCGCAATTAACTTTCTTCCCGTTCCTTCGACACCTTGTTGTTGCAAGGCTCTATCCATTCCGACACGCCTCGTTAATCCTCGACTACTTTCGAAATTCGGTACATAGTTAATATGTAAATGCGGATTGGCTTCATCATCATGTAAAACCATGTTATAAACTGCTAGATTGGGATTTCGCTCTTGAAACGCTTCTGCATACCGTTTTAACGCTTCCTTTTTGGCTTCCCTATATTTCGAGTCGTCTTTACCTTCCCCAATCGCCACAACTAATTCTCGTTGCTCATGTGTCTTATCATCTTTATGTACTTTGTTATAATAGTCATCAATTTTACGATCATTCCGTTTTTGTTTCTCGTTATACTTGTCCACGGCTTCTTGAAAAACATCCTTGTATACACTTCGGATGTCCTTTTGAACAAAATAAATATTCTCATGTAACCTAGCTGGATCAATACCAGGATTCCCATAAATATTTTCTCTGTTATTATGGCTTAATGAACTTTGATGAGATTGATTAAATGAGATAGAACCTAACATAAAGTGCCACCACTTTCCCCAGATTAATTGATACAATAAGTCTAGCAAGGCGACGAAATTGTGTCAATTGACGTAACCCTATACGTATTTTGACGCTAACGCATCAAAATCGATAGGGGTCTGCGACGCTTGTCGTCTTCGCCGAGCCATGTTCAGCATGGCGAAATCAAACCTTGGGCATCGCCCAAACCCACTGGGGAACTCTTCCCCAGACCCCATATATCCAACTCCCCAACCCCTCAATCCTTGAGGGGCTCCCTCGCCGGTTGGCAGGGTCAAACGGATACCGTTTGACCCACACAAAAGGGTCTTGGGTGTGGTAAATATGTCAACTCCTTAATGCTCCTTCACTTCGCTTTGCTTCGTTCGTCCGCTTACCGTTGACATATAGCCATATTAAACCCGGTTTCTTTTTTTAAAATTTATTACAATAGATAATAGTTTATAAATAAAAAAGAGAAAGATTTTTATAATCCTTCTCTTTTTATACTAAAAACTGCAAATACACTAATACATTAAAAATTTTGTGAACATGAAGTACAAGGTCCACCAGTAGGTTGGAATACAACATTATCTACAAAAGCTGTTGCACCGACTCCGCCTGTTGCTGTATTTTGGAATGAAATACATGCTGCTGTGACACCATCAGGTATACACACAACAAGGTGATAATGTTGAAAAAGAGATTGTGGTTGATTCATAACAGGTACAATATGTGGAATATTTAATGGTCCAAGTGTGGTTGGAGAAGGAGGACATCCCTGTCCAAGCTCTGGAAACGATACAGCAGCAACAAGAAAAGCTCCGTCCCTTACATCCGCAGCAAAAGTAAGCGTAAAACAACACCCCGCTTCTACATCAACGAGTTGCGTCAAGCTTCCACCTGGATCAAGTGATGCAGCCAAAAGACTAAATGAACCATCTGGAAGAAAACGACCGCTGTGCACATTTGGAAAACCTACTTCTGTAACAGGTCCATTTTGAACCCACCCTGGTACAGTATCACCTGTCACACCTGGGAAGTCAAATCCAGGATTGTCAAGAAGATTTGTACATGGACAACACCCTACTGCAGTTGGTCCTGTTGGTCCTGTTGGTCCTGTTGGTCCTGTTGGTCCTGTTGGTCCTGTTGATCCTGTTGGTCCTGTCGGTCCTGTTGATCCTGTTGGTCCTGTCAGTCCCGTTGGTCCTGTCAGTCCCGTTGGTCCTGTTGGTCCTGTTGGTCCAACTTCAATTGGAGGTACAGGGGGAAGGAAACGATCACACCTATCCTTGTGATTACAATTTCTTTTAAATTCTTTCATTTTTACACCAACCTTATCTTTCACCCACTTACACCCTATAACTTATTAATTAGTAAACTAATAAGTATAAGAAAAAAACCTAAAAAGTAAAAATAAATATAAAGAACAAGTCCTTATGTAACAGATATAAACCTATTTAATAATATATAAAGAACCTAGTTTGTTATAGAGGTTCCTGTTTCTCCTGTTGGACCTGTTAATAAAGGTGAACGAAAAAATAGATGACAGTGTTGAATAAATTAAAGCTTGTTCAACAGCAGCTCCACATAAAACAATATTTTCTTCGTTCATACGATCACCTCCTATGGCTACTTTTCATAGGAGGTGATTAGCTGTGGTTTTAACCAAAACTATGTTGTAAATGCTCATAGCATTGTATGTTGGATTTCAATTGTAAGTTCCAATGTAAATTTCTAGATATTAGTTTACATTCATATCATCTATTTGATTGACTTTATTACAATTCATGATTTTTCTCCAAAATCACTATCGAAAGTATACATTCAAAATGATATGAATAAATTGGAAAACTCAAACACACAAAAATCATATCTCTCTTTTTCATAATGATTTTACATTTATATATCTGTATGTAATATTAATTAATTTTATAGATACTAATAACATAAATGAAAAAAAATTAATACATTGGCATTGAACAGTTTTAAAAATCTAAAGTAATTTCAAAAAGGAGACTAAATAAGATGAGTGAACAACATCCAATTAATACATCATGTCAGGTGATAGGACAAACTCAAACACAATTAAGTAATAAAATTGAAGCACCAACTATTACTACAGAAGCACCAATTGTACAAATGCCAGTTGTATTAACTGAAAGAACAATTCAAATTGTTGTAGAATCTAATATTTCATTAGATCCTCCAGCAATTGAAATTAAACGTATCATAAAAAACGACGTATTTTTGAAACAATGTAATTTAGTTCCTCTAGCATTTACCCCAATACCAGGTACAAATTACCACCTAGTTACAAAAGCTAAATTATTTTTCCAAGGATATATTCGTAAAAATATTGAATATGTAAATGATGAATATACTAGAATTATATATAATTGTAGTATAAATGTTCCATTTTCTAATTCTATAGATCTATTAGAGGATGATTTTCTATCTTTAGCTTTAATAGCTGGTTCCTTAGATACTACATCTCATTTTATTAATCCTAAAAACGGTGATTTACCACATTCAGAAAAATATCCCTTCGAAAATACAATTTTTTATAACAAACAACCATATTGCGAATTAGTTAGTACTCAATTTGTTGGATTAGACTTTTCCCCTTGTCTAACCGACTTAAACGAACCATTTGATACTCTTCATGAAAGAATGGTATTAAACCTTACTTTAAAAGTTTTACAAATACAACAAGTACAAATTTAAAACAAAGAAAACTTCTTATTTTTCAAAATCAACCTACTTAAAAAGAACACCAATGCCCGTTGATGTTCTTTTAAAAGAGACTATAAAATAAAATAAGATGAATTGAAATAAGTGAGTGAAACCTATTCCAATACTACAATATATGTTTGACTAACATTTATAGTGCTAAAAATCTAATATCATTATTAATAATAGACAAAAAACTCACTTCTTATTTTTTTTCAAATGAAAAGAAAAAGTCTTTTTATCATTAGATTTTAATTTATTTACCAAACAGGCGACTCCAAAATAACTTCTTCTGTTCTAAAGCTGCTATTAGACGACTACTATCCTGTATTTCTCTTAATATCTGCATTAATTGAACATCTCTTTGTTCTTCTCTTATTATGTGTTGAACATCTGTTTCCTGTAAAAGTTTACTTTGTTGATCAAATCTTTGAATCAACTCTAAATTAAGTTGTTCCAATCGTTTTATACGTTCTACTAATGTTTTTATGTGTTCTGTAATTGCTACCTCATTTTTTGTAACACTTGTCATTGCTAAATTTACAGCCTGATCTAGCCTTAGATTTTTCTTTCTCATAGCAACTATTAGCCGTTCTATAGTTGCTACATCATTATCATAAAAAATCCTAGAATTATTGTTACCCCGCTCGAAAGAATACCCAGCTTTCTCCAAAGCAAAACAATATTTACGCAAAGTACTTGAGCCAATCCCTAATTTCTTAGCTACCTCAGCCCCCCAATAAGTTTGAGACATATTGTATTCTCCCTCTGTTCTAAGCTGTTTTTCAATTGATATTTAGTGTTTTTCTTCTAAAAAAGGTGTTACCTTTTATAACCATCAATTTTATTAAAAAAAGAAAAAAACCTATTAGTAGATTTTCTTTCTTTTCAAAGAAGATTTCTATATAAACGTAAACAAGTACAACAGTACTCAACTCACATATAATTTATGTTTTTTTATTCAAGATGGTTCAATATTTAGACGAAAATACATACTAGACGAAAATACATACTAAACAAAAACTAGCATAAAAAATCTTGATTTTATTAATCTAATTTAACCTTTATATCTTAAAATAAGAAAAATAACTATTATACAGGCCCTCACACAAATGGATATATTAAATATCATATTTAAGTAGATAGCTTTAAATATAAAATAAACGGGGGTCATTTTAATTGAATAAACCTGAGTACAACAATGACAATCACAACAAAGATTGTAGAGTTAAATCAGAAACACGAACTCCACTTAGCGATACTGATGTAACACCTGTTCTTGCAACAAATCCAAGAGTTAAAATTCCAGTTGTATTAGCAGAAAGAACACTTCAAATTGTAGTAGAAGCAGATATTCCACTTTGTCCACCAGCAGTAGAAATTAAAAGAGTGTTAAAAGATGTGTTTTTAACACAATGTAAACTAGTTCCTGTTGACTATACACCAATTAATGAAACAGGATATTTAGAAGTAACAAGAGCTAAATTATTTGTAGAAGGTTATATTCGTAAAAACATTGAATATGCAGGCTATGATTGCAATGGCGTAATTTATGATAAAATTGCAAAAGTGCATTTCTCTGGTTTTGCTGAATTAGCTGATGATGATTTTCTTTCTGCACCAATTATAGCTTTCTCTTCAGAAAGCAAAGCTCGTTTCATTAATCCAAAAAATACTGATATTCCTCGTCTAGACAAATACTTCTTTGAAAATAATGTTTTCTATAATGAACAACCATATTGTGAATTAATCAGTGCAGAATTTTATGAGCTTGACTATGCACCATGTCATAGTGATCATGATAGTCATGGTGAAGGCTCATGTGAAAGAACACATTCAGAAAAAGCATTTGACAAATTACGTGAAAAAATCGTTCTTGATTTGACTTTAAAAGTATTACAAACTCAACAAGTTCAACTCGGAGCACCTACAAGAGGATTTAACTGCTAATTAAAAATGTTCATAGACTAAAAAGAAAGAAGAATCCTAAAAAATTCTTCTTTCTTTTTTTATAGATTTAAAAATTTATTTATTAAACAAAGTAACTTCAAAACATAAATCCATACCTACGAAAAAGAAAAGGCACTCAAATGAGTGCCTTTTCTCTATTTATCTAACCATGTCATAGGAACTTTTTGCTCCCCTAATATTTCGAATTTAATCTCTCCATTTTCATAATATACTCGATTTATAATTGGTATAGTTTCCATTTCATTTTCTTTTTCACTTTTATATTGATTTTTTGTTTTTATACAAATAATATTCATCAGATATTCCTCCATTTTACCCACAATTTTATCCACAACAAAAAAAGAATACTTTTTTCTCACAATTGTAAATGTATTCTCATCTTCCCCATTTATTCTTCTAATTTTGTAGTTGAAATCACGAATTAACCCTTAAAATATGATCTAACCTATATTACCAATAAATTTTATATTTCAAAGGTATTTCATTTTATCATGTATAATATATTTTCAGGAACGTCAATTGGAACGCGAAAAGGAGCGTGAGGAACGATGTCTGATGGAACGCGGAACGGTATACAATCCAATCCACTTCCCGCCTTCCTAACTAAGGAAGTAGCAGAAATTTTAAGTATTAGCGAAAGCTATTTACGTAAATGGTGTTTAGAGTTAGAAAAACACGAATACACCTTTATAAAAGTTCGTGATCCTAAAAGTAATCGTGAGTATCGAACCTTTACTTCAAAGGATATAAAAGCTTTGAAACAATTTCAAACACTTATGAAAGATGCCGGATATAACAAGGTGGATGCTGCAAAAACTGTAGCAATAAATATAAATAATGAAAATTGGAACACGAGTGGAACGTCCCATGATCCAATGGATTCCCCAACTTTGCTTATTACAAGAGATAAAGAAATATTGGAACGCGAAAACAATACTAATTTATTACGTGAACTGTTACATGAGGAACGCGAAGAACGCGAAGAAATAACAAAAGAACTTGAATCCATAAAAGAAGAACTACGACGAACTCAAGAAGAATTTCAAACATTGAGAGACGATATACAAATATACAAAAAATACCATGAACAATTGTTACAAGAAAGAGATGAACAACTACTACATAACATACAATCTATTCAAGAGACTAAACAACTAGTTGCTCCTACTATAGAAAAGAAACAACATTGGTGGAAATTCTGGAAATAAAAAAGATTTGCTTATATGCAAATCTTTTTTATACATAATTTTATACAAATTTTTGTACTAATACAGGACATTCATAAGCCTGAAAACTCCTAATATCTCGACAATGTATAAATTCATGCATATCATGACAAACAAAGAAAAAGCGAAATCCTTATTATATCAATGGATTTCGCTTTTTCTTTGCTACCGATAATAGGACGTTATGTTAACTATATACGAATATCATATTCATCCAAAATTGCCCTGATTGATGGTACAATTAAAGTCTTGGAGGGATATTATGGGAATTTATTATGTATTACTATTTCTTATATTCGGCACTGCAATATTCTTATTTTTCTTGTCTAGTTCATCAAAAATTAAGGCTAAAAACCTATCATTGATAATCGTCTGTTTAGGGATAAACCTACTCATAAGTCCAGTGGCTTTTTTTATAGGCGGGATAGCTGATTATGCAGGTGTGGTGGCTAATTATGGAGCTTATGTTGCGGGTGATTCGGCAACAGCTCCTCCTCTAGTTAGTCATGTGCTTTATTTTTTAGGAGGATTTCTCTTCATTCAGGGAATACCACTCCTCATACTACTTTTAGCTTTTTGGAAGTTTACAAGAGCAAAGAAAACAAAACAAGTATAAAACACATAACGAATAAGTGGATGCCTTTTTAGAGGAGAATTGAATCTCTCCAATCAGGAGAAGTTTAAAATAACTTCCAATAACGATAATTATGTAAATGAGCTGCCCATATGGACAGCTCATTGTATTTTTTGCTTAGCGTGGTTTTGATCTTATCTTTTGGTTTCCCCCTTTGCTTTTTAGCTAGAGTGCTGGCTCGTCGTGTGGGGGCGAAACCCCACGTATTACATAGCTATTTTTGAATAAGGATTACTTTTTATCCTATATATAAAAGTGAGAAGAGCAAAGTGAAAAAAGTCAGTAATATCAAGGGTTTATAAGGTATAGGGTGTACCCAAAAAGGAACACCTTAAAAAGGATAAATACTAATGAAAAAAGATGTCAATATAAAATGACATCTAAAATAAATAAATTGGAACGTTATGTTAACTCTCTATGAATAATCATTCATAGAGAGTTTCTTTTAGAATTCAAAAGAGATTTTTGTTTTTAAGCTTTCAATTTAACAACAACAAACAATCCATTTCTATCTCATTTTTTAGCTTTTATATAAAAGTTAAAAAATGAGATAGGTTAGTAAACAAGCGTTGTTCTTATTAAAGCATAAAATAAAATATAACTCTTTATTTGAAAAGGAGGTATAAGAAAATGAATAGGGATAATAATTATTTAGAACACAAACATCATTGTGATTGTTGCAAACAGGAACATCATTGTAGTTGTTGGAAATATAAACATCAGTAATTTTTATTAGACAAGCATGGACAAGCTTACAAACAAAAAACTATCCTACATTGAATATAATAAATATTATAAAGAAAAGAGCTTGGCTATTCTGAACACAAAATCTACAAACTTCTTCTCAATCAACATCATCATATGAATATTCATTTAGAAATCTATTATTTGATGTAGAAATAGAACCTCACTTGTTTCAAAATCATTCCTGATCACATCGATGCGATTTTTTCCATTTATAAAAATAAAATACCAATTTATAGTAAAGTCATCACAACACCAATGAACTATCAATAACGAATTTTAAAACAACTAGCATCTCTTCCAAGGACTAGTTGTTTTTTATTTTGATCTTATCTTTTAATCTTCCATTGCTTTTAACCCTATATATAAGAATGAGAAGAGCAAAATGAAGAAAGTCAGTAATAACAAAGGTTTATACGAAGTAAAGTGTGAATTTATTTTCACACCTAGAAAGTGAAAAATAATACAAAAAAAGTTAAGGTTTTATAGAAGATAGGGTGTCAAAAAAAAGTGACACCTAAAAAAGGTAAATAAAAACTGCCAAATTTCTTTATAATAGCATGATTCTACAGTGTAAAAATGTTTTATCATGCTATTCACCCCTGTTTTTGGGTGTGAGTGCTGGCTCGTCGTGTGGGGGCGAAACCCCACATAGCGTTAATTACATATAAAAAAAGAAGAATATTTTGAACGGAAGAACTGGCGGTTCGGCTGGTACAATTATTGATCCAAGTTGAGCAACTTAACCCCGTTTTTGGTCTGTTCGGCTTGGCAAAAGCTAAAAACCAGCCGAAAAAAGTTCCGCAAGGACAGAAAAAAAAAGAAAAGGCGATAGCCTTTAGGTGAGGATTAACGAACCGACTTTTCTTTTTCTGAAGGTGGAGATTTTTGAGCGTTATTTGCTCAAA
>NZ_JBTREW010000047.1:0-10380 GCF_054823925.1 Bacillus sp. F9_6S_D1_P_5
AAAGGGGTTAGTGGTGGGCTATTTTTCTAAATTCTATGATTTTATATTGTTTTCTTTCACTAAAATCAAAAAAGATTCCGGAGTGTTGGGAACCCTTTCAGGGTTTCCCAACACTCTGAAAATAAAAAAATCACCTTCTACATATTGTAGAAGGTGATTTTTTTATTTTGTAATAGGAGTTGAAGAAGTTATCTCGTCCTCATATTTAGCGATCTTTTGTTGTATCTTTTTTAAGTTTTTTTCAGTGTCTTGAATGAGTTGTAAAACATTGGTCTCCTGTTGTTGCATTAATTCCAATCGTCGAAGGATTGTAGATTCTCCCTCCATAGACCAGTCGATAAATTGTTTTATTTTTTGAATGGGCATACCGGTGTTTTTTAAGCATAAAATCATCTCTAAATATTTCAGTGCTTCTTCATCGAAAACTCGATCTCCTTTTTCATTTCTTTTAAGAAAAGGGAACAGTCCCTGTTTATCGTAATAACGTATTTGAGAAATAGTTAAGAGGTGCATTTTGGCGACTTGTCCAATTGTATAATACATATCGTTCATCCCTTTATTACCAAGGTATAATGCCATCTTTATTTAGTATTTTACCATTATAGTTTGTTTCACTTAATGCATATTTAATAATAATTTTAGCACTTTCATTAGTCGTATGGCCGCCTGGGGAATTTCCATTTAGGTCAGTAGTTGTAAAACCAGGAGTTACTCCGAAAATTTCTGGACCGTTAGTGCCAAATTCTTTGCTAAAAGCTAATGTTAAAGCATTAATAGCTGTTTTTGAAGAATTATATCCTAATGTATTAATCGGGTGTGTTTCACCACTAGCAAACATTGTTAGTGAGGCCATGTCAGTTGTTACATTTATAATTTTGCTGTTACTTGATTTTTTTAATAATGGTAAAAAGGCTTGCACCATTTGGAATGTTCCAAAAAAGTTAACTTCAAATCCTTGGCGTAAAGTTTCAATATTTAATTCACTAGGTAGCGTATGGAAGTCGAGTGCTATGCCTGCGTTATTGATTAATAAATCTAAGTGGTCAGTCGTTTCATGGATCTTTTTGATTGCTTCTTGAATGGATTGAGCACTAGAAATATCCACTTGAATATAGGAAACGTTTGAAACATGTAAAGATTCTACGGCTTGTTGTCCAAGTTGTTTATTACGAGCACCTAAAAATACGTGATAGTCTTTTTCTGCTAATTGACGAACGAGTTCATATCCGATCCCTTTATTCGCACCTGTTATGAAAGCATATTTTTTCATTTTGAATTCCTCCAGTAGTGTTATAGTAGGTTACAATGGAAAGGATACAGCCTAAACTTAAGTTTAGGTCAAGAGGAATCTTCAAAAAAACATTGAATATTTGTATATATAAGTGAGAATTCTTATCATTTGATTGAAAGTCTGTTAATATAAGAGATGTAGGTATTATATTTTCAAGGGGATGAAAAAATGGAGTACAGAATTGAAAGAGATACAATAGGAGAAATAAAAGTTCCAGCTGATAAATTATGGGCAGCACAAACGCAACGTAGTAAAGAAAACTTCCCGATTGGAACAGAGCAAATGCCGCTTGAAATTGTACAAGCATTTGCCATTTTAAAGAAGAGTGCAGCGCTTAGTAATCAAAAATTAGGAAAGCTATCAGAAGAAAAAGCAGAAGCAATTGTGGCAGCAGCTGACGAAGTGATTGCAGGGAAATGGAATGAACATTTTCCACTTGTCGTATGGCAAACAGGTAGTGGTACACAGTCAAACATGAATGTGAATGAAGTAATTGCAAATCGAGGGAATCAAATTTTGAAAGAGAAGGGATCCGACGTACATATTCATCCGAACGATGATGTGAACATGTCTCAAAGCTCAAATGATACATTTCCAACGGCACTTCATGTAGCATGTGTAATCGCAGTAGAAAATCACGTCTTACCAGCAATTACGAAATTAAAAGAAATGTTAGCAGAAAAAGTAATTGCATTTGAACATATTATAAAAATTGGTCGCACACACTTACAAGATGCAACACCGTTAACATTAGGACAAGAAATTAGCGGATGGCACCGTATGCTTGAAAAAACAGAGCGTATGATTGCTGAGAGTAATACATATATGAAAGAGCTTGCAATTGGTGGTACTGCAGTTGGAACAGGTATTAATGCTCATCCTAAATTTGGTGAGATGGTGTCAGAGGAAATTAGCCGATTTACAGGTAAGCAATTTATTTCTGCACCAAATAAGTTCCACGCATTAACGAGCCATGATGAAGTTGTATATACACATGGTGCATTAAAAGCATTAGCAGCTGATTTAATGAAAATCGCTAACGATGTGCGCTGGCTGGCAAGTGGTCCACGTAGTGGTCTAGGAGAAATTATTATTCCGGCAAATGAGCCAGGAAGCTCTATTATGCCAGGTAAAGTAAATCCAACGCAAAGTGAAGCGTTAACGATGGTTGTAGCGCAAGTGATGGGAAATGACGCAACAATCGGATTTGCCGCGAGTCAAGGTAATTTTGAGTTAAACGTATTTAAACCTGTTATTGCGTATAACTTCCTACAATCCGCTCACTTATTAGCAGATGCAATTGTTTCGTTTAATGATAATTGTGCAGTAGGTATTGAAGCAGATGAAGAAGTAATTAAAGAGAATGTGAATCGTTCATTAATGCTTGTTACAGCATTAAACCCGCATATCGGATATGAAAATGCAGCGAAAATTGCGAAGCATGCTCATAAAGATGGATTAACGCTAAAAGAAGCAGCATTGCAATCTGGACTACTAACAGAAGAGCAATTTGATGAAATTGTAGATCCGAAAAAAATGATTGCTCCGAAAGAGTAATAAAAAAAGCCGAGATTCTTTGTTTAGAATCTTGGCTTTTTTAATATTTATCTCTTCTATTTGTATTACTGTAAGTGCCAAAATATATTATTTGTTAGCAGACATATTCAATACTTTCATATGCGGACAGTTTTCTTTTAAGGCTGAAATGAATTTTTCTTCTTCTTGAGGTATAAAAACAGTTACGGAGTCAAATAAATTGTAATGGATTTCTAATTGCTGTCTAGTCCATTTCATTGAATGAAGTTTTTTACCAGAGTATTTAACGTGACGAATGTCTTCAAATGGAATTTCGGTATGAAATATGAAACCGTGTTTTACAATAAGAGATGATGCAGTGATATGGTAGTGAGAAAAATAGAATGAAGAAAGATTTACGACATTTAGCAGCATCATGAGAGTGAAAAAAATAGAATTTTCATTTTGGAAGAATAGCGAAATGAAAAAAATTATGATAAATAATGAAATAAAAATGACGTGAAATGGATTTTTTTTCGCTTTAAATTTCAAGTTAGTCACCCCAGTATACGTGTTCTTTAACTAAATTAAATCATAACATCGTGATAAAACGTGTAAATATGCAGAATTGCATATTCCTTCAGCTTATTATTCATGTAAAATTTCTTGATGGGATAAATTCAAAAGAAGTTTTGTAATAGTGGAGTGGCATGAAGTGACTTACAAGAATAGAAAGGTAGCGTTAGTCATAATTAGTTGTATGATGATTATGGGTAGTTGTGCTAATACATTTGTTGAAGATCGAAATCGAAAGCATATATTTGTAGAGGTAAGTAAGGCTTTAGTCGAGGTTATAAATAGAATATATAATGGATAAAAGGTATTTCCATATAAGGAAATACTTTTTTTGTAGTTAAATTAAGTTTTGGAATGAGTGAGTACCAGTTCCGTGTTGAATGAGGTTGTTATCACTCGAATATTGAATAACGTATTTTACTTTTTTCAGTATAGTAGGCGGAAGACTAAAAGTATGATGTGAGCCGGAAATTTGTTTAACAGTCAACAAAGTATCTTGCAGAATAGTCATGTTTTGTTTCGCATCCTATCTTCATTCATGTATTAAATACATTCGCTTTTTGTTACTTTAAGTCCTTTAAAAAAAATTAAATAGATGTTTTTTATAAAAGTTTGTAGAATCGGTAAACGAAACGTTGAAATGTTTATGTGTGGTGTGTTAAAATGATGAGGTGATAGTAAACGTTATTGGAATTTGTCTGTTTTTAAATAGACGATTTAAAGGAGTGTTTAGTATGAGTGATATTTCAGAGAAGTTTTGGGATGCGTCGGTTGAGGAATTGAAGAAAGGGTATGTGTTTGAAGCGGAAGCAGAGGAGTATATTTGTTTAGCTTGTGGAGAAGCGTTTATTAAGGGCGTAATTTATCAAGATAATCAAGTTCTGTATGAAGCAGAGAAGTTTGTACAATTGCATGTGCAAAATGAACATACGTCTATGTTTGATTATTTATTAAATCTTGATAAGAAGTACACTGGTTTAACTGATTTGCAAAAGAAGATGGTTCAGTTTTTCCATATGGGGCTGAATGATAAAGAGATTGTAAAAGAGATGGATGGCGGAAGTACATCAACTATTCGTAATCATCGATTTACACTTCGAGAGAAAATGAAGCAAGCGAAAGTGTTTTTAGCGTTAATGGAACTGTCGGAAGAAAAATCAAAAGTACAAACGAAATTTGTACCGATTCATAGAACCGCAACGATGGTAGATGATCGTTACAATATTACGGAAGAAGAAAATGATGAAGTATTAAAAGCACATTTTACAGAAGGATTAGATGGACCGCTTTCTAAATTTCCGAAAAAGCAAAAGCGTAAATTAATTATATTACGCCATTTAGTGACGAAGTTTGATAGTAATAAAAAGTACACTGAAAAAGAAGTAAATACTGTCATAGAAAGCATTTACCCGGATTTTGTAACTTTAAGAAGATATTTAATCGAATATGGATTTTTAGATAGAACAGCTGATGGAAGCGAATATTGGGTGAAGTTATAATAATACGGAAAAGAAAATGAATAGAAGCACATCATTATAATAACTATACAAAGAGATAGAAGTTGAAAAACAGATTTTTAATAAAAGGAGAAATGAAATTTGAAACCACCTACAGATAACAATAAAGAGGGTGCGGAGTCACATAAGCTAGAGAGTGAGAGTAAACCAATTTGGAAATCGATGTCCATGTTTTTAGTACCGTTACTATTAAGTAATGTACTACAATCAATTGGACAATTATTCGGTATGGTAGTAGTAGGAAGATGGCTTGGAGTGAATGATTTAGCGGCCATCTCAGCATTCTTCCCACTATTTTTCTTACTCGTTTCATTTGTAATTGGTATTGGTTCAGGTAGTTCGATTTTAATTGGTCAGGCGTTTGGTGCTAAAAACGAAGATCGTTTAAAAGCAATCGTTGGTACGACACTGACATTTACCTTTATTATTGGAGTTGTGTTGGCGATAGTAGGTAGCATTTTTGCGATGGATATTATGCGCCTTATGGGAACGCCAGAAAATATTATTGATATAAGTGTTCATTACGCGCGTATTTTATTTATATCGATGCCAGTCTTATTTTTATATTTTGCATACACAACGTTTATGAGAGGTACAGGAGATTCTAAAACGCCATTTTACTTTTTAATTGTAAGTACCGCACTAAATATGATTTTATTACCGATTCTTATTTTTGGATGGTTAGGAGCTCCGAAATTAGATGTGTATGGAGCAGCCTATGCTTCTGTTATATCTACAGTTATTACGTTTATTGTCATGTTAGTGTATTTAAAGAAGAAAAATCACCCACTACAATTAGATAGTACGGTAAGAAAATATCTTCGCATGGATGGGGAGTTATTAAAGCTATTGCTGCGACTCGGAATTCCAGCGAGTATTAATATGATATTAGTTTCATTATCTGAAATTGCGGTAATCGCGTTTGTAAATCGTTACGGTTCGGATGCAACAGCAGCATATGGCGTCGTGAACCAAGTTGCAAGTTATGTACAAATGCCAGCCGTTAGCCTTGGTATTACAGTTTCTATTTTTGCAGCGCAATCAATTGGTGCAAATCAATTCGATCGACTGCAGAAAGTTGTGAAGGCCGGAATTATTATGAACTACGTCATCGGTGGTGTGCTAATATCTCTTATTTACTTGTTCTCAAGAGACATTCTATCACTATTTTTAACGAGTCAAACTACAATTGAAATTGCTCATAGCCTCGTTATGATTACGTTATGGAGTTATTTAATTTTCGGTCATGCACAAATTATTAGTGCGACAATGCGAGCAAGTGGTACAGTATTATGGCCAACTGTTATCGGCGTCGTATCAATTTGGCTTGTTGAAGTACCTGTAGCATATTATCTTTCTTACCATACAAGTCTTGGTATAGAAGGGATATGGATTGGATACCCAGCAGCATTTATTGTTAGCTTAATTTTACAGTATGCATATTATAAGCTTTCATGGCAGAAGAAACGAATTACACGATTAGTAAGTTAAATCATGCAAATGTCCCTAAGTTATTATTTAAATAGACTAAACTAAGAAGAGGATATTATGTTCAATATATGAGCATATATCCTCTTTTCTTATACGTATTAGATTAGTTATACAGATATTGAAAATATAGTTCAGTATGTATATAATATTCAGAAAAATATGTATACTTTAAGTGGTAGACGTAGCCCATAGCGGGAGACGTAGTGAGGTCTTTAGACCGAGCGTTAATATTTTTTAGGGGTGAAGTGCGATGAGGGTACAAGAGGTTCTCATAGAGAATAACAAAAGATACATTTTACTAGATCGAGAAGGATTCCCTATAATGCCTGTTATGAAATATATAAAGTATTTAGATAAGACAGGGAAAAGACCTAATACTCAAAAAACATATTGTTATTCCTTAAAACATTTTTATACCTACTTAGAAGAAACAAACAAAGATTACAAGTTTATTAGATTAGAAGATTTAGTTAGGTTTGTGGGGTGGTTAAGAAGCCCCTATCAGAGTTCAAATGTTACTCCTCTTCAACAAAAGAAAGCAAAGCGAACGGAAAAAACAATTAACCATACAATTACCGTTATAGCAAACTTCTATGACTACCTCTACCGAAATGAAGAATTACAAAATGACATGATGGAAAAGTTAATGAAGCAAGTATTTACAGGAGGATACTCACGTTACAAAAGTTTCTTACATCATGTTAATAAGGACAAGCCATCAATCAGAAACATACTGAAATTAAAAGAACCACGTAAAAGAGTAGAAACACTCAAAAAAGAAGAAGTACAACAAGTATTACAAGCAACCACTAATATACGAGATAAGTTCTTAATTCAATTGTTATTTGAAACCGGATTGCGTATTGGAGAAGCTCTCTCTCTTTTCATGGAGGATTTTGTTTATGACCATCAAAAAGGGCATCGGATTAGTTTAGTAGAGCGGGGGGAATTAGAAAACAGTGCGATGTTAAAAACAGGAGAACGTGAAATTTATGTATCACAATCCTTAATGGATTTATATGATGATTACCTGTATGAAGTGCTTGATGAATTAGACTTGGATTCAAACTTTGTTTTTGTAAAACTGAGAGGAAAAGATGTAGGAAAACCAATGGAATATTGGAACGTTGAGTCTCTATTTAAGCGATTAAAAAAGAAAACAGGGATAAACCTACATCCTCATCTATTTCGTCACACACACGCTACAATTTTCTACCAGAAAACAAAGGATATTAAGCAAGTGCAAGAACGATTAGGACATTCTCAAATTCAAACAACAATGAATCTATACCTACATCCTTCGGATGAAGATATTCGAGAAGAGTGGCATAAAGCACAATCCGAATTTAATCTAAAGAAAAAAAACTGAAAGGAATTACTATATGAAACAAATCAAGGATGTTCAGGTAGAGGAAATAGGCTTTCATGAAGGCTTGCAAAGAGAACTTTCAACATATCCTGAAAAAACAGTACATGAAGATGGTTCTGTTTCAATTGAACAAGTATACAACCCATATTTCGTAGTTAATGACAAATGGAATGTCCACTTTTTGGGGGAAATTAACCAGTTCGAAAAAATGGTAACAAACTACAAATATTCAAATATAAATATTCATTTTTCTTTTACCAACCCTTCAATTAATTTAGAAGTGAAATATGTATATTATCAACAACTCTTTAACGATTTATGGACAATTACAAGTGCTTTTATGGCTCAAGGTCCATTAAGAAAAATGACAGAGTTCATAAACGAGAAATACCCCAAAATATCATCTCTTTTAAATTTGGATATTGAAAAAGCAGAACGAGAATATTTATTTTGGTTGAATAAGAAAGGAATAAAAACTCACTTCACACAAAAAAAAAGTATTAAATAATGTGACTTCTAAAACACCAGTAGTATTTTTTTAAGGAACGTTTATACTGCTCTATTCCAATTTACCGATAAACGTGAAGAATGGGAAAAAGACAAGTGGGATATTCGTAATTTACATGATAAATATGGTATTGACTACAATAAAAGTATAGATTTTTACAAACTTGATTTCTCAAAGATTGATGAAATGGTTCGTGAACAAGTTAAAAAATATTTTAAGCAACGATTAATCAGTAAAAACAAGTTTTCTACGGGGACAGCACGGGATTATCTACAATATATATCATCGTTTTTTAAGTTTATATTTTCATTGGAACCAACATGGAAAGACTTAAAGCTTCTAAGAAGAACACATATTGAGCAGTATATCGAACATTTACATGAATACGTTAAAAATAATTTAAAAAAACGTAACGCTCACCCTGCAAGTTATGTTGCGAGATCGCTGTCTTATCTACAAAAATTCCTTGCAGATATTCAACGGTATGAGTTCGATATGGCTCCCAAAGCTAATGTTAAATTATTAATTTTCCCTGAAGATAAACCAAACCTAAGAAAGAAGTCAATTGAACAAATTGACTATATTCCTGACTATGTATTAGAGCAACTTTTTACTCATATTGATGATTTGCCTAAAGAGGCTGTCCCTGTCGTTTGGATTGCGTTTAAAACAGGACTTAGAATTTCAGATGTATTAGGTTTAACCTCTGGTTGTTTAGTAAAATTAAATGCTCAATACTCCATTGAAACCGATATTGAAAAAACATATGTAAAAGGGCATCGAATTCCGATTGATAGTGAATTAGCAGATATTCTTGCGGTTCTTATCGAGAAATCAAAAGAACTTAGCAATCAAGACAATAATCCTGAAGGATATATTTTTGTTCGTTATCGTGGTCAACGAAAAGGTAAACCATTCGACCAAAAATATATTAGAACCTAACTAAATATATTAGCAAAGCAAAAAAATATTAAGGATGAAAATAGTAACCTATTTCATTTTAAAACTCACCAATTCCGACATACTTATGGAGTAAAGATGTTAAACGGTGGTGCGGATATTCTTACGGTACAAGAGTTATTAGCGCATGCATCCCCCGAAATGACATTAAGGTATGCCAAGCTATTAGATAATACGAAAAGAAAAGCCTTTGAATCGGTCATAAAGCAAGGTATTTTTAGCTTTGATTTAAATGGTGAAGTACAAGAAATTAAATCAGGAGAAGATATTCCAACAGACATATTGGATGCCTTATGGCAAGACCACAAGCTAAATGCGATGGACAACCTTATGGAACGTGTCATGCTCGACTGAACGGAAATTGCCCTCATATGGAAGCGCCACTTTGCCTAACTTGTGGTGATAATCAAACGCCATGTAAAGACTTAGCAGTAGGGTTTTCGGAATTAGATAAGGAAAAATATGAACTTCACATTAAAACAACCATGAA
This sequence comes from Bacillus sp. F9_6S_D1_P_5, assembly GCF_054823925.1. Classification (NCBI taxonomy): domain Bacteria; kingdom Bacillati; phylum Bacillota; class Bacilli; order Caryophanales; family Bacillaceae; genus Bacillus; species Bacillus sp. F9_6S_D1_P_5. The sequence goes on from NZ_JBTREW010000047.1 coordinate 9,718, forward strand.
AGCTATTGAAATAGCAAAACAAAAGGGGCGAGAAGATATAGTTGAGAAAAATGAAAAAAATTTACAACGTTATCAAAACATTTTCAATACCCTACAAGAAGGAAATATTATCTTTGGTAGGCAAGAGCGGATGAAAAGAAAGTTAGGTGTTAAAAATGGCTGAATATGACCGTCAAGAACAGCTGAGAGCAATCCATGCATCCAGAAAAGCAATCACTTCGCAAAAGGTGGATAAAGCTATCCAAAGGCTCGTACGAGCCAATGAGCTCATCAATTTTAATAGTGTGTCAAGCGAGGCCGGTGTAGCTAAAGCAACGCTGTACAACAATCAGAAACTGCGTGATCGAATTGAATCATTACGCCATCAACAAGCTCAAGCACTAACTTCGAAACAAATTAAGCGGAAAATAAATGACAGTAACAAAGATGCAATCATTGAATCTTTGAAGCGAAGAATCAAGAAAGTTGAAGAAGAAAACAAACAATTACGGAATCAACTAAAAGTGGTATATGCAGACGTATATAAACAGATATAAACAAATAGAAAGGTGTAATTTTATTGCATATAGGGGTAGCACCACACATCCATCAACTTAAGGTATATTTTCAAACAAAATGCGGTCTTTCCATATAGTTTTTTATTATCTTTTGTAGATTTTATAA
>NZ_JBTREW010000048.1:0-8646 GCF_054823925.1 Bacillus sp. F9_6S_D1_P_5
CACACCCGTTCCCATACCGAACACGGAAGTTAAGCTCTCTAGCGCCGATGGTAGTTGGGACCTTGTCCCTGTGAGAGTAGGACGTCGCCAAGCAACTTTAAGACGAGTCAGAATGACTCGTCTTTTTTGTATGCTTTCATACCTCTCTTAATTGCTTGTTTAACTCCTTCTAAATAGGCGAATCCATGCCTTTTATCTGGTTCTAAGTAAGTACCTTCTGCCCATTCATTCCACGCATTAATAAATAAAAACTCGCTGTTGTAAAGAGAATAGGTACGATGGATTTGCTTACTTAAATATATCGTGAACTTCTCAGGAGTAGAACCGAGGAAGATGCTGCTATTTAAGTCTTTGCGGCGTGCTGTGTTGTCCCAGTCAACAAAGGCACCGGGAAATGTTTTTTTCTTTGAAGGAGATCGTTTTAATATATACATCCACACTTTATCATAATCCCAAGCGTTTATTTGTTTACCAGACTCATATATTGTCTTATTTATGTCTGAAGAGCTATCATGAGCAACTGTATAAAAAGGCTCGAATTGAATGCTAGCATCGAATCCATTTATATTAGGAAGTGGGAAGCTGTTTAATGTTTCTACAAAGTATATACCTTTCAAACCATTTTCTTGTGCGAGTGTATTCCAGTAATTCAGCATTTGCTCACAGTCAGGGATATGCCCAGGACGATAAATAATGAATAGTGGTTTATCATCTATACGGATATATCTTTCATCTTGGAAAGCCTGTAATAAATAGTCAAAGTGTTCTTTCCAATCCGATAACTCTCCATAATTTTGAGGCATTAATATGTGACTATCAAGACCATCCCAAGTTTTTGTCCACGGTTCATTTGCCCAAGAAAGGCAAAATGGAAAATCTGGTTCACCCGTCTTAAGTACTTCATTAAAGGGTGTCTCCAATAGCCTTTTCCCTTTAAACCAGTAATGGTAATAACAAAAACCATATATGCCGTGTGCTTTGGCAATTTTTGCTTGCCATTTTCTTACGGATGGGTCCGTTAAGTCATAATAAAAATCTTGATAAGGTTCTCTAGGTTGATAATGTCCTGCAAATAAAGGTCGTGCACTTTTCGTATTTGTCCATTCAGTAAAACCTTTTCCCCACCATTTGTCATTTTCTTTTATTTGATGAAACTGTGGTAAGTAAAAAGCGATTATTTTCAAAGTATATCCTCCTTATGTTCTTTGTAGTTCGAAGTGGTGGGAAGTTACTTTTGATTTTTTGAATCGAGTTTAAAGCGCTAGATAGGTTATTTACTTACTATTTTGTTGTGCTTCATATTGAATTCTGAATTCGTTTTTACAGTTTGCTCAATAGAGGAATCTTGGATGATTTAATATATGGCTGAGATGAAAAGTGATTTTCATTATAAAATTATGCGCATTACCATGTACGAAAAGGGTTAATCTTTTTGGAGAACAAATAGGGCTTGGGGTAATCGGTTTGCATCATCAAAAAAGTCCCGTAGCTTTAAATACTTCTGATAGTGATTTTTAATATAAGTTCTAGGTATAACGGTTTCTCCGTAGAAGCTACTATTTCTAACATCTCCCGCTCCTGTAGGACTGTGGACAAAATTACCGCTTTCATAATCCGAGATGGCCCGATTTATATCTGGAAAAGCTTGTGATAAAGTTTTATGCCAACCCGTTTGAATGAATTCAGGGTGTTCCTTGAATTGTTGACAGTAATCGAGAAAATAGCGTGCTTGTGTTGTGGCTATGAAGATGCCACCCGGACGAAGAATTCTTGAAAATTCTTTTATCCAATGTTCTGCAGTTTCTTCGGATAAATGTGAGAATACAGAATAAGCGAATATGATATCTAATGAATTGTCACTAATAAATTCTACAGGAGGTTGTGGATTGGCTGTTTTATATATTCCTCTTCCTAACGTTTCATTGCAAATGTTAATCATTGCGGGATCTACATCAATACCAAGTAAATTTTCATCGCGAACATCTTTGAAAAAAAAGCGTATAATTCTTCCCCATCCGCAACCAAAGTCTAAAATTTTACGTTCTTTATTCAAGGGAACGCCTAAATTTTGAGCATATGTTTTTACATGGCTATAAAACAAATATGCTTCATAAAGAGCGTGTTCATAGGAAGCTCCTACAAACTGTTGTTGAATTTCTTCAGGGGGGAACATAGGTACTGGGGTGCCGTTTATCTTTGTTTGTGAGCAACTTTGTATAAATAGATTTAGAAGTTCAACATCAGAAAGAGGACTAACAAGGTTATCAAAATCATTTCCTAACTTAAAGTTATTCATTTGTTAACCTCCAAATTATATAGTGCCTAAAAATTATGTTCGTGTTTTTTACTAATAAAAACATGTAGAAATTCAGCATCTAATCCTAGTGATCTATCCTTTTGTAAATAAACAATTGTATACATATTTGCATGTGTATAAATATATTCAATCATATCTTGGCCCCAATCAAATGTTACTAAAGCCCCCTTCTCATCAATAGGATTTCCATGATAAATTGGCTCTTCCATATACTCAATTCCGTCTTTATTGTTTCTTGCTCTTTGTAAAGTCTTTGGGAGTGTATGATACCAAGGGACAGTAAACACATGAGCGCCACCAGGCTTTAATACACGTTCTATTTCTTTAAAGGCTTTCTCTGGCTCCATTACGTGTTCAAAGACATCTTGCGTAATGAACAAATCAAAAGATTCATTTTGAAAAGTCATGTTTTCTAAATTCTCACATCTAATTCCTTGAAAGTATTGACCGAGAGGATAGTTTTTAAAGTATTGAGAATATGTATAGTTTTTGCAGTTTTTTATTAGTAGTTGAGTTGTAATTCCTCCTGGTGAGGACTCGTGGATATGATAGGAACCCCATTTTGGAAAAAATGTATTTAAGACATGAACTAAAGCTCGTTGCCTCGGTATAGAGTGGCATGTAGAACATAAATAGTGATCTCTAAGCCAATCATTATGCTCTATAAATGTAGCTTCCTTCTCACAAATAACGCAGTATCCATTATTGTGCTTCAAATTACCTTCCACATGACATCCCTCCTGTATAAAATGCAATGTATTTCCCCCATTATTTTCATGGCAGTAATGCTCTCACCTCAAAATCCGGCTGGAGCAAAGAAGTTGGGTGGGAGATGAACTGCCCGTAAAGGCCCTCACTTTATGGATAGTATCAGACACATGTGAAACTAAAGAGAGTGGGTAGAAATTAGGGAAACCATAAAAGTAAGATTGGTAGAAGGGATAATTAGCGGGGGAGAACCCCACGCTAATTAAAGTTTCACTTTATGCTATGCGATACATTTGCTTTTATTCATTGAAAAACGTAGGGGTTTAAAATATCCCTTTCGTATATGGATACATTTCAAAGTCCTTTGCATATATTTCTGTAACTAAATCCATTGTTTCTTTGTCATAAAAGCTTGCGTATGTTGGAAATCGGGGAAAGGCTTCATCTGTAATGCTAAGTTCTGCATAGCTTCCTGTATAAACCATCTTGTGAGCGCGGTGATGACCTGAACTTGTAAGTTTTGATAGGTCAGATTTAATTAAACCGTATTCGTTTTCTATTTTGGGAATTTGCTTATTAAAATCTTCTAAAGGTATATAGCGTTGGATAAAGGCTTCTTCACCTTGGACGTATTGTTGACTAAAGTGCATATCTATTACTTGGGAATTGGAACCAAGTGCTTGAACGTAATATAAAAATTGTTTGAATGATATTCCTTGCTTACTATGCTTGTCATTATAAAAACACTTTCGGATACTATCCCATTGAGGACTAGCGTAAGGATTGTCAGCAAGTAATAAAAATGAGCTAACGGCCCTCGTATAGGGATTTCGTACGAGTTTACAAACATGTTTTTTTGCTTCTAGAAGGCCCCTATGTAACGCTTGTATATAATTGAGGTTATTTTTATATACCCAGAATTCATAGTAATGAATAAAATCATTGTATTTCTTTGCTTCAGGAAATAATCCAATTTGAAAGAAGAACCAATTAGCTAATGCGGTACATCCGCTTCTATGACTCCAAAATAATATAAGGGGAAAATCCTTATGGAAATGCGGAATTCGATCTTTATGTAGAATTATGTACTCTAAAAACTTTTGATTTATATTTTTCATGAGTTTAACACTCCTTTTTTAAGGATATAGAAGAGGATTTTTTATTAATCCAATATATTCATGAGAATGAGTAAATATTATGAGTGTATTTTGCTTTCGTCTTAAATAAGAAAGCGATTCTAAAAGGGAAATATAAAATAAAGATAATGAAAATGTATAAGAGGCATACAATTATAAGAAAAGAAATAATAAAAGTGTCCAAGTTCATTTATTTGTATTTCTAGGTGTGATAAGCAAGAATCTTATTACTAGAGAGGATATTATGGGGAAGAATAATTATTTAATAGTAGGTGGAAATAGTTTCATTGGTATTAACCTCGCATTAGGTTTATTGAAACAAGGTCAAAATGTAAAAGTATTTTCCAGACATATAAATAATTTCCCTCAAAATCTTATAAGTGAGGTTGAATTTATTAAAGGTGATTTAGCAAATGTTGAAGATATATATAAGGCTTTAGTAAATGTGGATATTATTATTTATTTAGCTGCAACGTCTAATGTAGCAACTTCAATTGAAGATGTTTTTGGAGATAGGAACAGTAGCTTTTTTTTTCTTAATTTCATGGAAACTGTTAAACGTTTCCCTATTAAAAAAATTGTATTAGCGTCCTCTGGAGGCACAGTTTATGGTGAACCAGAATATTTACCTATTGATGAGAAACATCCATTAAAACCACTTTCTCCTTATGGAATAACAAAAGTGTCGCTTGAAAATTATTTGTACTTTTATAAGAAAAAGTATGGAATGGACTATGTTGTATGTAGATATTCTAATCCATATGGAAAATATCAAAATCCTTTAAAGAAAGTTGGTGCAATCAATTGTTTTTTGTATCAACATCTCAGTAATGAAAAGATTAATATATATGGGAATCCACAAGAGATTATTCGAGATTATATTTATATCGATGATTTAGTTGAAATCACTATACAACTATCACAATTAAATCGCCTGAAATCATGTGTGTATAACATAGGGAGCGGCAAAGGCCTTTCTTTAAAACGAATTATAGTAGAATTGGAGAAGTTAACGGAAAGAAAAGTGGATTTTATCTGCTATAAACAAAAACAAGAAAATGTTCAAAAAATCATTTTAAATATAGATAGGGTAAGACGAGAATGTAATTGGGAACCGAAAGTGGATTTCAAAAGTGGAATTAGATTAAATAAGCTATGGATTGAAGAGTTCTTATATAGTAAAAAATAATAAGCCATGCCCTACTTCTGTATAAGTAGAGCATGGTTTATTATTTTATTTCTTTTTGTATTACCCAAAGGTCTTGATGTTCCCACCAAAAACCTTCAGTGTATTTTTTGATGATAGGGTTATAAGGTAATAATTTAATTTTGTCACATACGTAAGAGGGACTAACGATCGTTTGCCCGTATTGATGAACATCTAAATCCAGTTGTTCACTAGAGGGGAGAAACCAATAACCCTGTTCATTTAAATCGGGAAAGCCGAAGTACTTTTTACTTTGATATCCATGAGTTGTAAAAATGAATAATCCGCCAGGGGAAACGGCATTATACAATGTTTGAAGCCAACGAAACCAAGTTGTGTCAGGCATATGAGAAAAAAAGGATAAACAAAAAACAATATCATACGTAGACGAGGCTAATTTTACTTGTTCTGGTTCGGGATGAGATAAGATAGAAGCAGTATTTAATGTACTTTCAATAAAAGTAATAGCCTCTTCATGTATATCACAAGTAGTTATACTTAAGTTCGTTTGTAGATTTAATAAATGACGTGTTATGCAGCCATATCCGGATGCGAATTCTAATAATTGAATGGGAGTGTCTACAGGAGGATAAAAGGAATTCATTAAATCTAAGAGTGTCTCTGCTGATTTTCTTCCATCTTTAAAATAATAATCTATTGCTTCTTTTTTAGACGGAAAGACTGGATTCGTGACCAGGAATTGAAAGATATGATCCTCCGGATGGATACTTGCATTTACATTGTAGTTCTGTGCAATTTGAGAAATCAAATCTTTATTTGCTTCTATAAATTCTTTCAAAGAGTAACCCTCCTTAAATAATAGTAATGTCTTACAAGAGATACTGATGGTAAAGAAAATATATAATTAAACCTTCAAATATGCTTTAAGGTACTTTCTATATGTGTACATTTTCTTTTTTGAAATGTCGTCGATAGTAAAGGTTTCTGTAATGAAATTCTGCATTTGTACAACTTCACTGTAATGGGAATATGAATCTTCTGTTCTCGTTACGCTATTTGTATGTCGTCTATGATAGTTTAGAGGTTTTGGATTGAAATAAATATTTCCCTCTTTCAGAATAGAAACATAGAAAAACCAATCACCAGCTACTTTAAACTTTTCTAATTGTTTTGCTGTAGTTTGTATAGCTATGTTTTTAAAAACTACACTTGAGACATTAGGTATCGTGTTTTTGATAAGTAACGTATCTTGTATTTCATCTATCCCTTTTCGAAAGTAAGAACTCTTCCATTTTTCTTTATCAATATCATTTGTGTAATCTAAATAATGATTGGCTAGGATATTTCCTTGTTCATCTATTTGTTTTGATTGTGTGTAGCTTAAGGTGACATCAGTATTTATATGAACCCCTTGCATTACTTCTTCTAAAAATGTCTGATCACATAAGTCATCGGCCTCTGCAATCCAAATATAATCACCAGTTGCTGCAGAGATGCCTTTTATCCATTGTTTAAATACAGAACCAGAGTTTGTATCATTAATAATTTGTTGAACTTTTAGGTGGGGTTTATTTTCGTTTGAGAGCAGCTGTTCAAATATAGATACACTATTGTCAGTAGAAGCATCGTCTAGGAAAATTAGTTCGTAAAGGGGATAGGTTTGGTTTAATATGGATTTAACTCGGCCAGGTAAGTATTTTTCGTAATTATAGTTCGGTATGATTACGCTTATTTTCTTGTAATTATGATCAAGCAGGTTTAACAATTGATAAATGTAATGAAGGAAGTTGAAATCTTTTTCGATAAGTTTTTGGCCAAAGCTCCCTTTTTGTAACCGTAACTCTTCATCTCCAATAAATTCATATATTCTTTCCAGCATCATCGGTAAGTTTAAATAGTCTACTAATGCGCCAGTTTGTTCCGTAACAACATCTTCAAAACCTCCAGCGTGTTTAAACCCTATAACAGGGACCTTTGTATCTAATGCCTCTAAAACAACGTTGGGAAAAGGGTCTTCTCTTGAAGTTAATAAATATAAATCAGCCCCGGCGTTATATAAACCGATATCTGGAGTAGGATCCACTAATGTAAAATGTGCTGTATATCTTGGTGATAGCGTGTTTAAAAAGTGAACATCTGTTTTCCCAACCCAGATAAAATGAATATTTTTATGAATCTTTCTTACTGAGTAAGCAATAAGTGAGAATAAATCTATCCCTTTTCGATGATCAGCGAAGCCTACCCCCAAAATGATTTTGCTATCTAGAGGCAGGTTGTGTTTTTTTCGTAATTCGTTTCTCGCTTTTGCAATATTGTTCTTATAAGGATTGTGGTTAAACAAACCTTGAGGGAGGATGTGGCACTTTTGATGATCTAATTGGGTAATTGTACGGAACTTTTCATACACGTATTGTGAAGGGAAGACAATTTTGTGAGCAGACTCGGCAATTTTTCTCGCTTTTCCCTCAGCAGAGTACTGTTGTATTAAATGCGGCAATTCATGTATTAATGAAATAACTTTTATATTATGTTTAGCTAGTAATGCAACTATATCACCACTTATGACGGTACTACATATGGCGATGGTATAGTCTTGTGATAATAACTTCTTTATTAATGATTCGACTTTGTTTTCCGTTGGGTAGTCTTCCTCTAGGCAATAAACAGGACCATACTTTTGAAAGTCGTGGATTAAAATGCCCGTTCCAATAGAAATAATTGCGACAGAGTAGTTAAAGTTTTCTTTAAGAGCTTTAATAGTATGTAAAGAAAGCAGCTGCGCTCCGTGGAAATGGGCATCATGGGATACATAAATGATCTTCTTATTAACATGCATTTCATAACGCCTCCTAGGTTAATTAGGTTTTTAGTAAATGTATGGCGTACTTATAATTCCTAGAGAGAAGTAGTAGAAGATAATTGTGAATGTGGCTGGGATGTACTCGCAATAAAAAATGCTACTTTTAATATATATTTGTTTGGCTTGATATTCATTCTTTAGAAAGGTATAAGTGGTAAGAAAGTATAAAGTGTCGATTATGAAAGTGACTGTACCAGTTTATGAATCACTAGAGACGGAGAATACCTTTTATAATTTATAAAATAAAAAGGATAAAAGGTATTGACGATTAGATTATAGAGGTGTAATATAGAACAAGTCGCCGATGACATTAACGTCGAAAGCGACAAACGAAATAAAAAACTTAGTTGACATTGAAAGATGAAGATGTTAACATAAGGAAGTCGCAAATGAGCGACTAAGTAGTTCTTTGAAAACTGAACGAAACAAACAACGTGAAACGTCAATTTTTATTTTT
>NZ_JBTREW010000049.1:0-5166 GCF_054823925.1 Bacillus sp. F9_6S_D1_P_5
GATCAAACTCTCCAATAAAGTTAGTTTGTCTAGCATCTAAAATAAAAATTGACGTTTCACGTTGTTTGTTTCGTTCAGTTTTCAAAGAACTACTTGGTCGCTCATTTGCGACTCCCTTATGTTAACATCTTCATCTTTCAATGTCAACTAAGTTTTTCATTTCGTTTGCCGCGTTCTGCGTTATTGCATCGGCGACTTGTCCTATATTACACCTCTAAGATGAAATCGTCAACACCTTTTTATAAAGATATTCAATTTAATATTTTTATGCTCTTTTAGCTAGATATACCTCTACAAAGAATCATTACCAGAAACCACCTTCTACTTCTCTTTAATTTATTCTTTCAAAACATATTAGAGTCATTTTGAACTCTAGACTTAATACGTGCAGAACTTTTCCTCCAATAAAACTAGCAACCTTATTTTAACAAATACTAGTATATAATTAGAGTGTTGTTGTAAATCTATTAGAAGCAGGTGAAGATATGAAAGATATACGTATCCTTATAGCAGACGATGATAAAGAAATCCGAAATTTATTAAAAATATATTTAGAGCGAGAATTATATATGGTAGATACTGCGATTAATGGAGATGAAGCCTTACAGTTATTTAATCAAAACAACTATAACCTCGTTATATTAGACCTTATGATGCCGAAAGTAGATGGTATCGAAGTATGCAGAAAGCTTAGAGATAAAACTAACGTACCTATATTAATGCTGACTGCTAAAGATCACGAAGTTGATAAAATTTTAGGTTTAAGCATTGGTGCTGATGATTACATTACAAAACCTTTCAGCATTCATGAGGTGGTTGCACGAGTAAAAGCTCTTATGCGACGTTTTTTAGTTCTTGGAAGTAACATTAATGTACAAGAGAAAACAACTCTAACCTTTAAAGGGCTAACTATCGATTTAAATACATATACAGTTCATACAAATAAAGAGGAAATTAACTTAACCGGAAAAGAACTGGAACTATTAAAATTCTTTACCTCAAACCCAGGGCAAGTATTTACTAAAACTCAGCTCTTCCGAAATGTATGGGACGATAATTATATAGAAGATGATAATACCGTTATGGTACATATTCGAAAACTTAGAAAGAAAATAGAAATCGATCCTTCCAATCCCAAATTTATTCAAACCGTATGGGGCATTGGTTATAAGTTTGTAGGTGAAAAGCTTGAAGACTGATAAAACGCTATTCCTTATTTCATTACAACTTATCATTTGTGGGCTTTTAAATATACAAATGGTTCCAAGCATAAAAATGTCTTTATTTATTATCCTTATCTTAATTACAATGTATCTCTTCTTTTCAAGAATACAATTCATTCAGCATCGCAAATCAATAGATACTAAATTAAGCCGTGTACTAAAAGGTAATTTACAAACGAGATTATTTACAAGCAATGATCGTTCATTACATAATATCGTTTTTTCAATAAACGAACTAATAGCTGAATTAGAAAAGGTTCGGATTGAAGCAAAAAGGTCTGAGGAATCTAGAAAACAACTTTTGTCTAGTATCTCGCACGACATTCGAACACCACTCACCTCCATTATTGGCTATATCGATGCTTTAAAAGATGGGGTTGCTGCTTCTGAAATAGAAAAGCAAGAATATCTTAAAGTACTTTATATAAAATCAAATAACTTAAAACACCTAGTTGATGACATATTCAATATGGCAAAGCTAGACGCCAATGAATTTCCAATAAAAGAAGAACAGCTCGACTTTTCTGAAGTTACTAGAGAAATTTTAATTGAATTTTTACCTGAACTCTCAAAACATAATATTGAGCTACAAGTTCTAATCCCAGAATCTACTTGCCCTATCATCGCAGACCACCTTAGCCTTATGCGAATTATGAATAATTTAATAAAAAATGCTATTTATTACGGAAAAGATGGGAAAACATTAGGAATCGAACTAATAGAAACCTGTACAGACTATGAACTTCTTATTTGGGACAAAGGCCCGGGTATTCCAAAACATGACTTACAAAACATATTTGAGCGAATGTACCGAAGCGAACAATCAAGAAATTCCTCCTATGGCGGTAGCGGCCTAGGGCTTGCCATTGTAAAAGCACTAGTTGAGAAGCAGCATGGACATATATGGGTTGAAAGTATTCCATGGGAACGAACTACTTTTGGCTTTTCCATTCCAAAACACAATGCTTTTAAGAAATAGTTAAGAAATGATTAATATGCAGTTAAGCCTTCCTTTTTATCATGTAATTAAGAACTTATAGAAAGTAGGTGTCCCCTATAAATACAATTATAAAAACGACTAACCTTACTAAAGCATACGGCACACAAAAATCGGTAGATAATCTAAATATTAACGTTCAACAAGGAGAAATTTACGGATTCATAGGACGTAACGGTGCAGGTAAAACTACAACCATTCGTATGTTACTCAGCCTTATAAAACCTACAAGTGGAAATATTGAAATATTCGGAGAGAACTTATTTCAAAACCAAAAAGATATTTTAAGAAGAATTGGTTCTATCGTTGAGGTTCCAGGGTTTTATGAAAACTTAACTGCAAAAGAAAACTTATTAGTTAATGCAAAGATAATTGGAATTCATAAAAAGAATGCTATTGAAGAAGCATTAGAAATAGTAGGATTGCAACACGAAACAAAAAAATTAGTTGGGAAGTATTCTTTAGGAATGAAGCAACGCCTAGGGATTGCACGTGCCCTTCTCCATTATCCCGAATTACTCATACTAGATGAACCAACTAATGGACTGGACCCTATTGGTATTAAAGAAATGCGAAAACTTATTAAATCTTTAGCACAGGAAAGAAATATAACGATACTTATTTCCAGTCACATATTAGCTGAAGTAGAGCAATTAGTTGATCGTATGGGAATTATTCATGAAGGAAGGTTACTAGAAGAAGTTTCTCTTGATACACTGCGCAAAACAAACCGTAAGTACATAGAATTTCAGGTGAATAATGACAATAAGGCTGCGATGCTATTAGAAAATCATTTTCAAATTTTTGATTACGAAGTTCATGATGAAGGGAATATTCGTATTTATTCTCATTTCGGACAACAAGGGCGTATAAACAGAACGTTCGTTCTGAATGATATTGAAGTATTAAAAATGATGATGAGCGAAGATAGATTAGAAGATTATTTCACTAAACTAGTCGGAGGTGGAACGATTGGTTAATCTACTCTATACAGAACTATTAAAACTAAAACGCTCTAATATGTTTTTAATTAGCATTATTGGTGCTGGTGTCGCACCTTTCTTAGTTGTAGTAGCTTCTTATATACATATAAAAACAAAACAGCCAACTCCAACAATTTGGTTTCATCAATTATTTACTGATGTTAACTTATATACTACTTTAGTAATAGGCTTTCCCTTATATGGAGTAGTAATTGCTTATATGTTTACCCGTGAATATACAGAAGATACACTAAAGAATTTATTAACTATCCCCGTGTCGCGTATTAGCTTTATTATAAGTAAGTTCATCATTCTTTTTCTTTGGATCGTGATGCTAACTTTAGTCGCTTGGACACTCACTTTAATATTAGGGCTATTGGGGAGCTTCCCTGGTTTTAACACCGATTTAATTTTAAGTTCTTTCCTGAAATTTTCAATTTGTGGTGTACTTCTCTTTCTATTGTCTTCACCTATAGTGCTATTAACTCTTGTAATGAAGAGCTATGTACCGCCTATTATATTAACAGTCATTATTACAATGACTAATCTTATGCTCGTAAACTCCAAACATAAAGATTTATTTCCGTGGACCGCTACTTTAGATATCGCAAATAATGAATTACAACCCACATATCCACCAGAGTATTCTTATATCATCATTGCAACAACGACGATCTTCGGGTTTATTGCAACACTATTCTATTTTAAAAGAGTAGACATCCATTAATTTATAGGAGTGAAACTATGAGTGATATCATTATTGCCTTCATACTTGGTATCGTAGAGGGATTAGCTGAATTTTTACCTATCTCCTCTACTGGCCACCTTATATTAGTCGGGCATTTATTAGGCTTTGAAGGAGAAAGAGCGAAAACGTTTGAAATTGTTATACAGCTAGGGGCAATTTTAGCTATTGCAATTTTATATCATAAACGCCTCATTTCTTTATGTAATATTAAACCTCTTCTGCGGAAAGAGAAAAAATTTAACGTATTCCATGTATTTCTTGGCGTATTTCCAGCAGTAGTTGCTGGTTTATTACTACACGATGTTATTAAAACTTACTTATTTCAGCCCTACACTGTCGTAATCGGACTTGTGGTAGGGGCAATTCTGATGATCTTTGCAGAAGTAAAAAAGAAAGAGGCAACCGCCGATTCACTGGATGATTTAACATACCATCAAGCATTAACAATTGGATTATTTCAATGCTTAGCCGTATATCCTGGTTTTTCTAGAGCTGGCTCTACTATTTCTGGGGGGCTATTAGCAAAAGTAAATTATAAAACTGCATCTGAGTTCTCTTTTCTAATTGCTCTTCCTGTAATGGTTGGCGCTACAGGCTTAGACTTATTAAAAAGCTGGAAGTATTTAAGTGTAAATGATATTCCTATGTTTGTCGTAGGATTCATTACATCTTTTATAGTAGCAATACTAGCGGTAGTAACTTTTCTGAAGCTTTTAGAGAAGATAGGTTTAAAACCTTTTGCATACTATCGTATTTTACTAGCTATTTTATTTACGCTCTTCGTATTGCTCTAAGTTCATATAAGTCACAAATTATTAAACCGATATTCAAGTTAGAATATCGGTTTTTTATCTATTTCACTACTAGTATGACTTACTTCTGACATGGCGGGAATAATCACCATTAATACTTCAAATTACCGTACGACAAAGCTCAAAAATTAAACATCCCTTGGATAACGCCATATTAATAAAGAGACCAAATGTGTATATAAACTATATCCCTTCCACATATATCATCTTTCTTAATTATCAATACACCGATATAAGTTCTAAATGTGTATAAAATGTTCATGCTTTATTAAACACGAAAAAACACAAGTCAAAAGACTTGTGTTTTTAGTTGCTTGGCGACGTCCTACTCTCACAGGGACAAGGTCCCAACTACCATCGGCGCTAGAGAGCTTAACTTCCGTGTTCGGTATGGGAACGGGTG
>NZ_JBTREW010000050.1:0-4297 GCF_054823925.1 Bacillus sp. F9_6S_D1_P_5
TTCGCCGCGGCGGCTGCCTTCGCCTTCGCTTTTGCCTTTTCCTCTTCCGTTACTTCCTCTGTTCCTTCTCTTTTTTGCTTCGCTAATGCCGCTGCTTTCGCTTTTGCAGCCGCAGCTGCGCGTCTTTTTGCTTCTTCTACAGTCATACCATCATTTTTTGGTAGCGCTTTCTCTTTTTCCTGATTTTCTTCCTCAAGCTTACTTATTTCTGCACCATGTTTCGCAACGAGCCGCTTTCTCGCCTCTTCTTTCGCACGTCTAGCCGCTTCTCTTTTCAAATCCTCTAAGTCTTTATTGAGATCACTCATTTATTCGTCACCTGCTTTCCTGTCTTTGCCTCGTAACGAATTTTTTCTTTCAATTTATTAATTCCATAAATTAAAGCGGCAGGATTTGGTGGGCAACCAGGAATATACACATCAACTGGCACAATTTGATCTACACCTTTCACAACAGCGTATGAATTTACATACGGACCACCTGCTGTCGCACAAGATCCCATTGCAATAACCCATTTCGGTTCAGGCATTTGATCATATAAACGCCGAACAATAGGAGCCATCTTCTTCGTTACCGTTCCCGACACAATCATAACGTCCGATTGCCTTGGTGATGTCCGAAAAAATGACCCAAATCGATCTAAATCGTAATGTGATGAACCTACTCCCATCATTTCTATTGCACAGCATGCTAGTCCGAATGTCATCGGCCATAAAGAATTGCTCCGTGCCCATCCTTTCAACTGCTCCAATGTAGAAAAAAAGATATTTCGTTCTAATTCCGCTCGCTCATTTGGATGTAACTCCTCAAAATTTATAACCATTGTAACACCTTCTTTTTCCAAGCATACGCTAATCCAACTAGCAACATTACAACAAAGATGAGCATTTCAATCAGTGCAAATAAACCGAGCTTGTCATATGCAACAGCCCATGGATATAAAAATAATGTTTCTACATCAAAGATGACAAACAATAAAGCAAAAATATAATAACGAGCATGAAACCGAATATTTGCATCATGAAAAGGCTCAATCCCACTCTCATACGTCGTCGCTTTCGCTGCACTTGGTTTATTTGGGCGCAGCATCCTTCCTAATGTAAGAGCCACTACCGGCAGCAATATGCCTAATAGCAAGAAAATCAAAACGATCATATAACTATTTTCATATACACTTGCCATTGTGAAACCCTCCCCCCTGAATTAAGAACAAGTTCACTTAGTAAACAATATGTCCTAGTTGCAGTAATTATTATTTTTAAATTTTTCTAAATAATGCAACTATTTTAATCATTATAGCAAACTTCAAATTCCTATGTCGATATGTTGGAGGCAGAAACGAGAATTATTAAAATCTATTTTTATAACTCGCTATACCTGTGCAAAATAAGTATAGAAATTATATATTTTTTTTAAGAAACAATAAAAAATAAAAAGAGGAATTTATATGTATATACCGTGGGTGAGATAAATGAAAAAACAAACACATGTAAGTATTCTTATAAGCATTACATTGTTGTCTATAGCGATTCATTACGTAGCAATGCCTTTTCTATATGAATACTCAATCCCTTTTCAAATATTAATTGGAATGAGTACTTTATTGGTTGATATTATCGCTTGTAGTTATATACTTTATTTTTCAAACAGGAAAGAAGAGTTACCTCGTTTATTTTGGACCATTTTATGTGTTGGAACCCTCTCTTATTTCATTGGAGATATCGTCGTTGCCTATCAACGTTTAATTTTAAAGGACTACTATACATTCGTTGATCCGTCCGATTTTTTTTACCTACTTTTTTTAATTAGCTTTGCGTTTGCCTTTCTATATGAAATCATCTATAACCGCGATGTATTAGAAAAGCTTTTTATGCTATGTGATATTTGTATTATTGTTACAGCACAATTCACTTTAAGTTACTACTTACTTATCGAACGCACTATTCACGTTTCTTCAACATCCAATATCGACATATTTGTTCAACTTACCTATCCAATGGCCGATTTACTCTTTTTCCTCATAGGAATCAATCTGTTATTCAAGCCATTATCCTTATTATCCAAAAAAGTTGGTGCGCTTCTTGGCAGTGCTTTAATTTTATATGCTACTACAGATGCGATTTATGCTTATATTAAATACTTCACACCTGAGTATTCCATGTTCACAGTTACTCCCCTCTATCAAGTAACTTTAGTACTAGTAGCAATCGCCTGTATTCTGCATACAAAAGAACCTGAAAGGCAAGAGCAAGTACTATTAACACCTAAACTTGGTGAGTCGATCAGATTGTCATTACCTTATATTTCTGTAGTCATGCTGATTGTTTTTATATTAGTTGAATACGTTTTTGCACCTATTGTAGTAATCGGGCTTATGATAACCTTCTCCTTCGTTCTCATACGCCATAGTTTAGTTCGAAAACAAAATAAAATATTATTACTAGCTCAAATGCAATTCAACTCAGAACTCGAAAAACAAATTGAACTACGTACAGAAGATTTAGTAGAACAAAAAAATGAACTGTATCATAACCAACAGATGTTTAAATCTTTATACGAGCATCATCCAGATCCAATATTCACCTTAGATTTGTACGGTAATTTTCTCAATGTGAACAACGCCGGTACTACTTTACTCGGTTATCAAACGAACGAATTATTAAAACAACCATACTATTCACTTACGTATGAAGAAGATTTAGAAGAAATCATTAATGCCTTTCACCGCGTAAAAAAGGGAAAATCTATCTCTTTAGAAGTACGGGCATATCATAAAAATAGAGATATTTACTACTTGCATGTTACAGCTGTTCCTATCTTTTTAAAAAATCATATTTCTGGCGTTTATTTAATGATTAAAGATATTACGGAAAGCAAACAACAGCAAGAACAAATTAACTTTCTAGCCTATCATGATACTTTAACAGAGCTTGCTAATCGCCGTGCATTTCATCAGTACGTAGAACAAGCAATTGCTCGATCTGAAATATCGAAAAGGCCTTTTGCCGTTATGTTTCTCGACCTAGACCGCTTTAAAGTTATTAATGATACCCTCGGTCATAGGGTAGGAGACCTTCTATTAATTGCAGTAGCAAAAAGACTCGAAGAAATTGCGACACCAAATATGAAGCTTGCCCGGCTAGCTGGGGATGAGTTCACAATCCTTATCGAAAATTATAAAAAAAGGCCAGATGTAAAAAAAATAGCCGATACGATTGTAGCAGCTATGAACGAACCATTCGAAATTGAAAATCAACATCTACAAATCTCACCGAGCATCGGGATTGCAATATATCCTGAAGCAGGTGAAGATCCATTGTCAATTTTACAGCATGCTGATATGGCCATGTACGAAGCAAAAAATAGGGGGAAAAATGGCAGCTCTCTGTACACGAAAGAATTGTATAAAAAAATGGAACGGAAAGCTCGAATTGAAAAAGATTTACCACTCGCTTTAGTAAACGAAGAATTTTATGTCGTTTATCAACCACAAATTGATATTACGACGAAAAAAATTATTGGTGCTGAAGCATTAATACGCTGGAAACACCCACTCCTAGGTGAAATTCCGCCATGTGAGTTCATTCCAATTGTAGAGGAGACTCCGCAGGTCATTCCACTCGGTCATTGGGTATTAAAAGAATCTTGTCGCCAGTTAAAAATATGGCATACTTTTGGCTATACAGATTTAAAAATAAGTGTGAACTTATCAGCAAAGGAGTTCCAGCAAGATAATTTAATCGAACACATTTCACAAATACTAACAGACCTTAACGTCGATCCCAAATATGTAACACTTGAGTTAACAGAACGAATTGCGATGATCGACGAAAAAGAAACGTTATCAAGGCTAAAACAATTAAAGGAATATGGTATTCAAACATCCATTGATGACTTCGGTACCGGCTATTCTTCTCTCGCTTATTTATCAATTTTCCCTATCGATACATTAAAAGTACCGAGAGAATTTACACAACTCGCTGATCACCGTCCTGAAGAAAGAGCTATCGTCTCAACTATCCTTTCCCTTGCAAATACGTTAAATCTTTCTGTCGTTGCTGAAGGAATTGAAACAGAAAAACAACTTAAATTTCTACAAAAAAACAACTGTAAGTATATGCAAGGTTACTATTTCAGTAAACCACTTACGAGTCATCAATTTATAAAGTTCCTACAAAAAACACCCAGTATGAACGAATAGCTTGAACTGACCCACGAATTTGGTACATGAAAAAAACACCTATGCTACCTGTTTCTTGTATTCTATAGGAGACAGGTAGTTTAACTTTTCTTGAAT
>NZ_JBTREW010000051.1:0-4110 GCF_054823925.1 Bacillus sp. F9_6S_D1_P_5
CATAAAAAACACGTCACCCTTTCTCATTAACATAAGAAAATAGTAACGTGCTTTTAACTTCAAAAATAGTCTAAATCCTTAAGTTGATGGATGTGTGGTGCTACCCCATGCCCATCAAGCTAACCAAGTAATTTAATAGGTACGAAATGATCCTTGTTTCAAAACTAGCAAGTGATAGAAAAGTAGGCATGCTAAAGAAGCCTATTAAAACGCGATTTTTTCGCTAGGCAGCTTGTCTATGCTTCACCGCCGTTTTATACACAATCCCTAGAATATCAAAGACGGTCATCTTCTTATACCTATGACATTTACGACCGTTTTTTTTGAGCAGCTGATAAAGGCGATGCAGAATTTTTAAAAGTTCTTCTGTGCCAACGGCTATCGCTTGAAACAGTAATGGAAAGTAATCTTTAATCATATAAATCGCTTTGTATTCACTCAGCTCCTGCTTTTTCTTTTCAAGCAGAAGCTGACGTATTTGAAACATCGTAGAAGAACAGAGGAGAATGCCGATGAGTTGTCCATATAAATGGCACTCTAGGCGTTCTCTTTTTATATTTTGACATTTATCAATTTCAAAGAATGACTTCCACGTTTTAAACAAAATTTCAATCTGCCAACGAAGTGAATATAATGAATGCACGTAGTTCGTCGGTACTTCTTCTAGCGACGTGTTCGTGATATATACATTCATGCCCATTAAACGTTTACTTTTATCCTTCATGACAATGCCTTTCTTCTTTTCACGTATCGCTTGGTTTTTCAGACGTGTTTGCGTTTGATCATCGGTTAAACGATGGATAATAACACGTGCTGGAAGTTTCTGATTTTGGCCAATGTATGCCTCAGGGATTTCTATCGTTTCACCAGGGATTAGATCAGACATCATTTGTGTCATATCAAGCTGGATGTATTCTGTCTGCTTTTTTACCGTACCATTGTTGAAGTATTCGGGTTCAGGGTTCTTGGTATAAATGCGTGTATTCAGCTTCAACCGAGAGATATAGTAAGCCTCTTTATCATGAATGGTTTGTAAGTCTCCTAAATCGAAGTAACCAAGATCACGTAAACACAAATCGCCTGCTTCTACGGTTTCAAGGCAGATGGTACCATATGTTTTATCATTATTCTTTCCTGGCCCAAGCTGCACGTTAAGAAATTGACCACTAAGTAAATCGTATTCTAATTGGATTTTCACGCCTGCCTTATTACTACTCCCACCTGAACCTTGATAGTCAGTAGCGAATTGATCAGGTAGTTGAAACACTGTCGCATCTAAAATACGGATACGATTAAAAGTAGAGATTATATGTGCAGAAAGTGAGTGATTTGAACAGAGTTTTTGTGTGAGAAGGGAAGTAAACACTTCTCGAAGAAATGCGACAGCTGCTGGATTAAAGCGTTGATTCAGTCCTTCTGGGCTCATGAGTGTAGCTGTATTTGTATAAAGCTGACTACATAATCGAGTAAGAGAATCGCTTGCTACGTGTTGACTAATCCAAATACATAAAGCGGCCAAATCTCGTGCGCCATATTTACTTTTACGTTTTACGAAACTCGTCTCCTGTGCGAGCTGTTGAAGGATACTTGGGGATAGATATCGCTGTAATTCTTCAGCGAATAAATGAAACTCATCTTGAATCGATAGAGTCATACAAAACGCCATCCTTTCTGTATTTTTCTACAAAAAGAATAGCGTTTTTTTGATTATATGGATACAAATTTACCTTAGATTGATAGCGATGTATGGTAACCCCAATTAGACCAACGATTTCTCCTTGGCTGAGTTTCACTCCCCGGCTTTTCCTATGGAAACGTAGAAAAACAAATGATTAAACAATTTATATTTTGTCTTTTTGTGGCTTTGTAAAATAGATTGATCATTTATAACAAAGTTTGATAATTAATAATAAAGATTGATGAAATTGTTAATTCAAATAGGACTTGTATTTGAATTAGGGAGCTATTTTGAATTATTCGTAATCTAAAATAATCAAATTTTATTTTACAGTAACAATAAAACAAAATATTGACCACTCGGTACAAAAAAGAGTATTCTATTAATGTTATCTTTAAAATGAGAGGAGGATACGATTGAATAAACGCGGCAGACCCCGAGAGTTTGATTATTCCTCAATTGTAGATGTTGCAATGAAAACATTTTGGTTAAGAGGATATGAAGGGTGTTCTACACAAGATTTATGCAGTGATACAGGACTTGGAAAAGGAAGTTTATACAATACTTTCGGTAGTAAACATGAACTGTATAAACAAGTATTAGAACGCTACCATGAAATTGGGATTAGGGAACAAAGGAAATTGTTAGATACTCCAATTCCAGTTAAAGAACGATTAAGTAATTTTTTTGAATGGGCATTGAAAGAAGACTTTGAGAATATTAATCAAAAAGGATGTTTATTGATTAATGCCAGTATAGAACGTGCTAAAAACGATTTAATGGTACAAGAAATTTTCTCGAAGCATGTTGAACTTCTTAAACAAGCTATTGAAGCAGTGATGGAGGAAGGATTGCAAACAGGTGAAATTTCAAAGAAGCAATCAGCTGAGGAATTAGCTAGTCTGCTTTTAAGTAGTTATTACGGATTCCGTGTTCTTAATGTATCGATGCAAAATCGGATGTTGTCTGAACAAGTTATCAAAGGAACAATGGAGTCTATTTGTGGCGCTTAGTGCGCTCTTTTTTCGCACTATTTTTGTACCAATCATTACAATAATGAATAAGGAGTGTTTTTATGCCATCGATTATTTATTTATTAGCTTTAGCAATCTTTTGTATGACTACATCAGAATTTATGGTTGCAGGTATGATGAATGAACTTGCTCTTGCATTCCAGGTTTCTGTATCATCTATTGGGTATTTAATTTCAGCTTATGCAGGAGCAATGGTAATAGGAGGCCCCATTTTAACTGCAATCCTCTTACGAATGCGCAGCAAACAAGCATTATTGTTTTTAATGTTCGTATTTTTAATTGGTCAATCGCTCGGAGCTATTGCTTGGAACTATGATATTATGATGATTTCACGTATTATAACTGGTATTGCTTCAGCTTCATCTTTTGGAGTTGCGATTTCCTTTTCTGCAACATTGGTTCACTCTGATTCAAGGGGAAAAGCTGCATCAATTGTACTTGCAGGTTTAATGTTCGCAACTGTATTAGGTTTACCTATAACAACCGTTATTTCGCAATATTTTGGCTGGCGTATTAGTTTTGGGGCTGTTTCTGTTCTTGTGCTAGTATCAGGGATTATGATTCAATGGTTGTTACCATCATCTTCAAATAAAGAGCAATTGAATTGGAAAGACGAACTTCTGCGATTTAAGAATATTCATCTTTGGGCAGCGTACGTAACAAGTATGTTCATTATTGGTGGTACGTTTGCAGCATTTAGTTATTTCACTCCTATCTTTACAAATATCACAGGCTTTTCAAGTGCAAGTATTCCATATTTACTTGCTCTCTATGGTAGTGCGACGGTAGTTGGGAATATAGTGATTGGCAAGTTTGCTGATAAATATACAATGAAAATACTGGTGAGCGGATTGATTATATTAATAGTAGCATTGTCTTTATTTGCTTTAGGTGCAGAGAATAAATACATTGCGGTTATTTCTACGATTTTTATTGGTTTAACTGGTGTAGCATTGAATCCGGCTATGGTTGCGAGAGTAATGAAAACAGCTAGTAATGGAACAATGATAAATACCGTTCATAGTTCTTTTATTACGCTGGGTATTGTTATTGGTTCCTCACTAGGTGGTCTTGGAATCAGTAAAGGATATGGTTTTGTATCTCCGCTATGGATTGGAGCTTGTTTAGCTATCCTTGGGGTAATTTCATTATTTCCATATTTACATAAAGGAAAGGCAGATTAAGATGTTTAAAATTTCTTTATATAGGGTCACCATACATGCCCATCAATTTAAGAAATTGGTAGTTCCCCAAAACGAAGAAATTTTCGTTCTGGGGGTATTATAAAATTTAGCTTGATGGCGATGTGGTGCTACCCCACATCCATCAACTTAAGGATTTAGACTATTTTTGAAGTTAAAAGCACGTTACTATTTTCTTATGTTAATGAGAAAGGGT
>NZ_JBTREW010000052.1:0-2494 GCF_054823925.1 Bacillus sp. F9_6S_D1_P_5
TCTCTAGCGCCGATGGTAGTTGGGACCTTGTCCCTGTGAGAGTAGGACGTCGCCAAGCAACTTTAAGACGAGTCAGAATGACTCGTCTTTTTTGTGTTTCTAACTTCTTATTAGGCTCAAGTAAGCAATCTTTATTCTTTTAATCCTCTCATATTCATTTTCTTTCATCATTTTCGATGTGTAGTTTAAGATTTTCTATTTTATTTTTTGTAGGAGCGATCTGTCCGTGTGTTAAAATAGTACAGTTGTTTTTCGAGATACTTTAATATAGGAAGATTTAAATTTTTTTAAGGAGATAATATGAAAAAGATAGGTGTAATTACTATAGTAGTTTTAGTCCTTCTAGCAATTGCTTATATGTTAGTCGGGAATTATTTTTACAATTATGCGTTGAATGCGAAACAAGAGAAAGAATTTTTAGAGGACAATCCTCACTTAGTAGAAACGGTGAATGCATCGGGAGATGTGTTGGCTACAAATGAAGAAAAGGATGCGAACTTTGTATCAAATCATAAACTTAATACATTGAATATAAATTCTTTCGATAAGTTGAAATTAACTGGTTATGAATATATGAATGAACAATCTAGCCATAAATGGGCGATTGTAGTTCATGGATATGATAGTAAGGCATTGAAAATGACGAAATATATCCGGAATTTTTATGAACAAGGTTATAACGTCATAGCGCCAGACCTTCGTGGGCATGGGAATAGTGAAGGCGATTATATAGGGATGGGCTGGCACGATCGTAAAGATATTTTGATTTGGATTCAACAAATTGTAAAGAAAGACCCTAATGCTGAAATAGCACTCTTTGGTGTTTCGATGGGCGGAGCAACTGTAATGATGTCTTCAGGTGAAGATTTACCTTCTAACGTTAAAGTTATTATTGAAGATTGTGGATACTCAACTGTTATTGATGAATTTACTTATCAACTAAAAGATTTATTCCACTTGCCGAAGTTTCCTGTTATGAATGCAGCAAATACAGTTACAAAATTAAGAGCTGGATATGATTTAGAAGAAGCTTCAGCTATAAAACAAGTAGCGAAAAGTAAAACACCTATGCTATTTATTCACGGGGATGCTGATACATTTGTTCCTTTTGAAATGTTAGATGAAGTGTATAATGCTGCAAAAGTAGAAAAAGAGAAATTAATTGTTCCAGGTGCTGGACATGGAGAAGCGGAGAAAGTAGATTCAAATAAATATTGGAATACTGTATGGAAGTTCGTAGAGAAGTATATTCCGGCATAATTAAAGTTGTTTCATGTTTATATACGATAATCAGAGGGATAATAGTTTATTCTTTTGATTATCGTTTTTTTTATTCATTAGGTATCTACTATATGGAGGGCATAGAGCAAAAACTTTTGAATTCCTTAATCTCAGTGCTACAATGATTGAAAACTACATGTTAATGAGGTGTTTCTATGAAAATTGAAGTATGGTCAGATTTCGTATGCCCGTTTTGCTACATTGGGAAACGTAGATTAGAGATGGCTTTAGAGCAATTTCCGCATAAGAAGGACGTTGAAGTTGAGTTTAAAAGTTTTGAATTAGACCAAAATACTCCAATCTATTCTGGAACAAGTATTAATGAAGTACTTGCATCAAAGTATGGGATTAGTATTGAAGAAGCTAAGCGTAATAATGTACAACTAGGAAATCATGCAGCTAGTATGGGTTTAAGTTTTAACTTTGATGAAATGAAGCCGACGAACACTTTTGATGCACATCGTCTTGCGAAGTTTGCAAAGGATCAAGGGAAAGAAAAAGAGATTACGGAAAATCTCCTTTTTGCATATTTCACAGAATCGAGAAATTTAAGTGATGTAGATACGCTTGCTACTATTGCTGAAGCTTCAGGTTTAGATAAGCAAGAAGCTTTACGTGTTATTCATGATAAAAGTGCATATGCGAATGATGTTAGAATTGATGAAGCAATTGCTCAGCAATATCAAATTTCAGGAGTACCTTATTTTATTATTAATCAAAAGTATGCTATTTCAGGTGCACAACCACTTGAAACTTTTGTTGGTGCACTTCAGCAAGTGTGGGAAGAAGAGAATCCAACACCTAAGTTACAAGAGCTTTCTTCAGAAGGTGGAAGCGATATGTCTTGTACGGATGAAAGTTGCTCGTTACCTTCAAAAGAACAATAGTTTTTATGAGGGAATAGCAACCCATAGAGTATTCTATGGGTTGCTTATATATTCTTATAGAAGAGATATATAAATAAAGTTTATAAAAAATGAAGTTTTTTATAAAAACATGTTGACGATTGTAGGTTAGAGGTGTAATATAGAACAAGTCGCCGATGCAATAACGCAAAGCGCGGCAAACGAAATAAAAAACTTGGTTGACATTAACTAACGAAGATGTTAACATAAGGGAGTCGCAAATGAGCGACCAAGTAGTTCTTTGAAAACTGAACGAAACAAACAACGTGAAACGTCAATTTTTATTTTTAGATGCTAGACAAACTAAC
>NZ_JBTREW010000053.1:0-1700 GCF_054823925.1 Bacillus sp. F9_6S_D1_P_5
TAAGCTCTCTAGCGCCGATGGTAGTTGGGACCTTGTCCCTGTGAGAGTAGGACGTCGCCAAGCAAAAACCTAAGTCGATTCGACTTAGGTTTTTTGTGTTTATTTTTATATACGAAATGTCATAATCCATACATTTAGTAATTTTAAAGAGGGAAGAGAATGAAATAGAGATAGTTTCAAATGAATGTTGGACGATAATTGGGTAAAGAGGTATAAAGTAATACGTTTGAATATTAGCTGAAGGTAAGGATTACCTTTTATATGAATTGAGTTGTAGCATGACTAAAAATATTTTACTTTTTATATGAAAGCGGTATGTGGAAAATAGCTATTCATTTGTTTTTTACATACCGTTTTTCCATTTTCAAAGGATTTCATATAAGAAAAAACCTATAATTAAGATAGTTAACATATATTTTTTGATGGGTGTGGGGGATTATGAAAGAAATATGCATGTTATTAGTAGCTGTTATATTATGGGGGACAGCCATTGCGCCAACAAAGTGGGCATTAGAATATATTCAGCCGTTTACTTTGTTGTTTATTCGCCTTTTCTTCGCTGGTGGAATCTGTTTACTATTTGCATTTAAAGAATTAAAAAGATCGGTTGTACATAAACAAATACCATGGAAAAGGATGAGTTTACTATCTTTTACAGGTGTAGCTGGTTACTTTATGTTCACATCCTACGGTATTTCTTTAACAAGTGGATTGCATGTTAGTATTATTGATGCTGCTTTACCTTTAGTTACAATTCTTTTTTCAGCGTTCTTTTTGAAAGAAAAAATTCAGTTTAATTATTGGGTCGGTATTGTACTCGGGGCTGTTGGAGTACTTCTTATTACAATCCCATCTAGCAATGGAGATCAAAAGGTATCTTTAATAGGAGATACTCTTATTTTATTAAGTACCTTCTTATTTGCTTTCTATACAGTATTGCTGAAAAGGCCAAAACAAGAACAGTATCTATCAAACAATGTTTTTACAACATTAACTTTAATTATTGGAGCTGTTATTCTATTACCATTTGCAATGGCAGAAACTTTTTATTACGGTTTTCCGAAGATTGAAACATGGAATAATGCTGGACTAAGTGTAATATATCTTGTTATTGGGGCAACAATTTTAGCGTATTGGTTTTGGAATAGAGCATTAGAGACAGTCTCGGCATCAGTAAGTGGATTATATTTAAATGCATTACCGTTAATAAGTATTGCTGCTTCAATTGTTCTGTTAAATGAATCTTTAACCTGGAGAGTAGTAATAGGTGGCAGCTTAGTTTTATTTGGGGTGATATGGGCGGATAAACGTAAATTAATTGATTTATTTATCTCAGGCGATCGAAATGTTAAAGAGAATAAGGAATGCTAAAGTTTATAAGAGTATGTATATAATGTTTAATGGAAAGGACGCTTTGTATGTAATAGGATGTCCTTTTCATTATTTTCATTGAATGAGAGAAATTAAATAACTGAAACTCATATAGAAAATACCTTTGGAATTTTTTTATTATTAATTGAATAAAAGGTGTTGACGATTAGACCATAGAGGTGTAATATAGAACAAGTCGCCGATGCAATAACGCAGAGCGCGGCAAACGAAATAAAAAACTTAGTTGACATTAACTAACGAAGATGTTAACATAAGGAAGTCGCAAATGAGCGACTAAGTAGTTCTTTGAAAACTGAACGAAACAAACA
>NZ_JBTREW010000054.1:0-1649 GCF_054823925.1 Bacillus sp. F9_6S_D1_P_5
CACATCCATCAACTTAAGGATTTAGACTATTTTTGAAGTTAAAAGCACGTTACTATTTTCTTATGTTAATGAGAAAGGGTGACGTGTTTTTTATGAATATGAATCAAAAACAAGAATTATCTTTATTCGCTGAAGAGTTATATCGATATATGTCTCCCGCTACACTTAATCAATTAGCCATAGAAGCAGGCGGAATGAAACGAAAACGTAAGTGCCACGGGCACCATTTCTTATCTTTGTGTGTATGGCTAAATCAACAAGTCGCTACTACCTCTCTTACTCAACTATGTAGTCAATTAGAAACTTCAACAGGAGTTTTATTAAGTCCGGAAGGACTTAATCGGCGATTTAACTCTGCTTCTGTAGCCTTCTTTCGAACTGTATTTACTACACTTCTACAAGCTAAAATTGGAGGCGTATCTAAGATTTCTCATTCTCTTTCTTCCTACTTTGAGCGCATTCGCATCCTTGATTCTACAACCTTTCAGGTTCCAGATCGATTCGCATCTACCTATCCTGGTGCCGGAGGATGTAGTCATAAAGCTGGTGTGAAAATTCAACTAGAGTATGACTTGTTGAGTGGGGAATTTTCTGATGTGAAAATTGAACCAGGAAAACGAAGTGATCAGGCGTATGGTGCGACTCGAACAGGCATGATACAAAAGAATGAGCTGTATATTCGTGACTTAGGATATTTTCGTCTACAAGACTTTAAGTCTATTCAAGACAAGCAGGGGTATTATTTATCTCGTCTTAAGTTACCAACTAAAATATATAGAAAAGAGTTCGAAACAGTGGTATTTAAAACAAAACCCTCTCAATTGAAACCAGTATATATACAAATTCATTTGGAAGACATTATGAAACAACTACAACCTGGCCAAGTGTATGAATTACACGATGTATATGTAGGGAGTAAGGACAAATTGCCTACTCGTATTGTAGTTTATAGGTGTACCGAGGAGCAAAAACAGAAACGCCTACGTGACCGAGCTATTCGTGAAAAGAAAAAAGGAATTACATATACAGAGCGTACAAAGCTTTTACAAGGTATTACGGTATATATGACAAACATTCCTACGGAATGGGTACCAAAAGAGAAAATCTATGATTTATATTCATTACGTTGGCAAATTGAGCTGTTATTTAAAATATGGAAATCTTGGTTTCAAATTCATCGTTGTAAATCTATTAAACAAGAGCGATTAGAATGTCATCTTTATGGGCAACTCATTAGTATTCTATTATGTTCTTCTACTATGTTTAAAATGCGAGAACTCCTATTACGTAAGAAACAGAAAGAGCTAAGTGAATATAAAGCGATGTACATAATTAAGGATTATTTTTCACTTTTTTACCAAGCATTACACAAAAACACCCAAGAATTATCAAAGGTTCTCCTTCGTCTGTTTAACCTCCTACAGCACAACGGACGAAAATCTCATCGATACGAGAAAAAGACAGTCTTTGATATTTTGGGTGTTGTCTATGAGTATACCACTTCTACTCATCAGGTAGCATAGTAAAAAATTGAAACCCGTCAGGGTTTATTTGATATGCCTGCTTTTATAAAATCTACAAAAGATAATAAAAAACTATATGGAAAGACCGCATTTTGTTTGAAAATATACCTTAAGTTGATGGATGTG
>NZ_JBTREW010000056.1:0-1613 GCF_054823925.1 Bacillus sp. F9_6S_D1_P_5
GTATGTTCTTTGAAAACTAGATAACAGTGTAGCTCATATTTTTTAATTTTTAGTTTGGTTAAGTTAGAAAGGGCGCACGGTGGATGCCTTGACACTAGGAGTCGATGAAGGACGGGACTAACGCCGATATGCTTCGGGGAGCTGTAAGTAAGCTTTGATCCGAAGATTTCCGAATGGGGAAACCCACCATACGTAATGGTATGGTATCCTTATCTGAATACATAGGGTAAGGAAGACAGACCCAGGGAACTGAAACATCTAAGTACCTGGAGGAAGAGAAAGCAAATGCGATTTCCTGAGTAGCGGCGAGCGAAACGGAACATAGCCCAAACCAAGAGGCTTGCCTCTTGGGGTTGTAGGACATTCTATACGGAGTTACAAAGGAACGAGGTAGACGAAGCGACCTGGAAAGGTCCGTCGTAGAGGGTAACAACCCCGTAGTCGAAACTTCGTTCTCTCTTGAATGTATCCTGAGTACGGCGGAACACGTGAAATTCCGTCGGAATCTGGGAGGACCATCTCCCAAGGCTAAATACTCCCTAGTGATCGATAGTGAACCAGTACCGTGAGGGAAAGGTGAAAAGCACCCCGGAAGGGGAGTGAAAGAGATCCTGAAACCGTGTGCCTACAAATAGTCAGAGCCCGTTAATGGGTGATGGCGTGCCTTTTGTAGAATGAACCGGCGAGTTACGATCCCGTGCGAGGTTAAGCTGAAGAGGCGGAGCCGCAGCGAAAGCGAGTCTGAATAGGGCGTTTAGTACGTGGTCGTAGACCCGAAACCAGGTGATCTACCCATGTCCAGGGTGAAGTTCAGGTAACACTGAATGGAGGCCCGAACCCACGCACGTTGAAAAGTGCGGGGATGAGGTGTGGGTAGCGGAGAAATTCCAATCGAACCTGGAGATAGCTGGTTCTCCCCGAAATAGCTTTAGGGCTAGCCTTAAGTGTAAGAGTCTTGGAGGTAGAGCACTGATTGGACTAGGGGTCCTCATCGGATTACCGAATTCAGTCAAACTCCGAATGCCAATGACTTATCCTTAGGAGTCAGACTGCGAGTGATAAGATCCGTAGTCAAAAGGGAAACAGCCCAGACCGCCAGCTAAGGTCCCAAAGTGTGTATTAAGTGGAAAAGGATGTGGAGTTGCTTAGACAACTAGGATGTTGGCTTAGAAGCAGCCACCATTTAAAGAGTGCGTAATAGCTCACTAGTCGAGTGACTCTGCGCCGAAAATGTACCGGGGCTAAATACACCACCGAAGCTGCGGATTGATACCAATGGTATCAGTGGTAGGGGAGCGTTCTAAGGACAGTGAAGTCAGACCGTAAGGACTGGTGGAGTGCTTAGAAGTGAGAATGCCGGTATGAGTAGCGAAAGACGGGTGAGAATCCCGTCCACCGAATGCCTAAGGTTTCCTGAGGAAGGCTCGTCCGCTCAGGGTTAGTCAGGACCTAAGCCGAGGCCGACAGGCGTAGGCGATGGACAACAGGTTGATATTCCTGTACCACCTCTTTATCGTTTGAGCAATGGAGGGACGCAGAAGGATAGAAGAAGCGTGCGATTGGTTGTGCACGTCCAAGCAGTTAGGCTGATAAGTAGGCAAATCCGCTTATCG
>NZ_JBTREW010000057.1:0-1499 GCF_054823925.1 Bacillus sp. F9_6S_D1_P_5
ATTATTCCAGGACATTCTTTTATACCTCCCTTCGATTAGGGTTCATATTATTCTATGTTTTAGTAAAAAGAATGCTTGTTTATTAACCTACTATTTTATTTTTATTTGATAGTGAGCTTTGTATTAGATGTAGAATTTATACAAACTATGCTAAATTTAAGAGATAGTAGAGGGAACTACTTGTTGTGGCATTGATCAACAAAAAATAGTTGAAGAAAAATATTCTCATTTTAAATAATATTTTCTCTTGGGGTACGCTTTTTAGGCGTATATTTCACAATAGCGAAGGAAAAACATACAATATAATTGCAAATGAAGCCTATGTGTATGTGAAGTAGAAAAGAGTGTCTGCTCAACTATGAGTAGACCACTTTTTTATTTTATCCAATATTTTCATAAGAATGGCTTTAGCTGGAGCGATAGGAAATAGTATATTTTTCATTTGAAAATGTATTATAGAAACACGGAGGGACAATAAAGGTGTTTAAAAATGTCAGTCATTTTATTCGGTTAAAG
The DNA here is from genome assembly GCF_054823925.1 of Bacillus sp. F9_6S_D1_P_5. Classification (NCBI taxonomy): domain Bacteria; kingdom Bacillati; phylum Bacillota; class Bacilli; order Caryophanales; family Bacillaceae; genus Bacillus; species Bacillus sp. F9_6S_D1_P_5. The sequence goes on from NZ_JBTREW010000057.1 coordinate 517, forward strand.
GGCCATTTTCTTGAATAATAGAAGGGAATATTCATAAGTAAATCGAAGTTAATTAAGAAGCTGTTATTTAGTAGAGCATCGGGACTTACTACTCAACATTAAGGAGGAAATAGATTATGAGTGACACACAGACATTACGAGGATTAACCACAGTCAGTTTTTGGACGGATAATCTAGCAGCGGCAAAGAAGTGGTACGCCGAACTGTTGGGCATCGAACCTTACTTTGAACGTCCAGGATATACCGAGTTTCGTCTTGGCGATTACCAGCACGAGCTGGGGCTGATTGATAGCCGCTATGCGCCCGATAGTCCAGCGACCGGACCGGCCGGTGCTGTAGTGTACTGGCATGTCGATAATGTAACAGCAACTTTCAAAAATCTGCTGTCTATGGGAGCGATAGAATACGAGGCACCCACAGAGCGTGGCGAGGGTTTTATTACTGCTTCTGTGGTCGATCCCTTTGGGAACATCCTAGGGATTATGTACAATCAGCATTATTTAGAGGTTCTGGGTTCGAATAAAAAAACGTAACTTCACAGTTCACCGAGGCTTGGTAAGTTGCACTGTGGAGGATAGCGATTATTTATGCAGATATACAGTAACTGCTGTCTCGAGTTATGTGATGCTAAGTTTGGTTGGTATGTCTGAAACGAAGTTAAATGAGTTAGGTTTTTTAGGGTTTACAATATCAACGGTTACTTCATTTTTAGCAATATACGTAGGGTATTTTTGGATGACCAAAAGTGGTTTATCATCAGTTGAATTAACGTCGAAGGGTATCTTAGTTATTGTTTTTGTTGCAACAATTATTTTGGCGCTTTTATTGAAATTGTTAGAAAGAATGGATGAAAATGAAGTGAAACAGTGAAAAAGACGGTGAATACCGTCTTTTTTTCAGGCTGTGGAGAAAGTCTTCTCCACAGCCTATTTTTGTGTCTGAACCTCTTTTTATGTGTCAACACTGATAAAAAAGAGGAAAAG
>NZ_JBTREW010000058.1:0-1498 GCF_054823925.1 Bacillus sp. F9_6S_D1_P_5
TGAACTGTACCCTATAAAATGGACAGTTTAATAAAAAAGCCCTGAAAAATCAAGCACTTAAAAGGTGGTTCCGATATTCAATCGGAGCCATCTTTTTTAATGTCCACTGATAACGATTATAATTATACTCCTTCATATATTCCCTTATGTTGAGCTCGAGGGATTCAAAGGTTTGACAATCTTTATAATCTAATTCATCTTTCATATGACCAAAAAAGGATTCCATTGGTGCATTGTCTAAACAATTGCCCCTACGGGACATAGATTGTCTGATTCCCATTTCCCTTACGCGTTTCTGAAATTCAGGGTGTGTGTAATGAATACCTTGGTCTGAATGTAGAAGCGCTTCAGAATGGATGCTTTCTCCTAATCTCTCTTTCAAGTTATTTAATGTTTGATAGACGATATCCATTTGTAAAGAAGAGGAGACATGATAGGCTAAAATTTCTCGTGTTGTGCTGTCTTTTACACATGATAAATAAGCCTTCTTTCCTTTTCCATAAAATAAATAGGTAATATCCGTTAACATACTTTTTTCAGGCTCTTCTTGATTGAATTGGCGTTTTAAAAGGTTCGGACATGTTTTATGTTCTTGTGTCGCCTTTGCGATGTGTTTATAAGGATTCGCTCGGCGAATCTTTGTCACAAGATTATATTTACGCATAATACGGTAAATACGTTTGAGGTTCATACAAATTCCTTTTGTCTTTTCCAACACCATTTTGATAGAACGACCACCACATGTTTTCCTTTTTCGATTGAAAATTTCTTGGATCCATTCATAATCTGTTTCATCATTGCGTTCTTTTTCTAGATGTTTCTCTGTCTGATGAAGCCACGCATAGTATCCACTCCGACTTACCCCAGCCAGTGTGCAAAGATAACGCACCATACGTGGCAATTGGAATCGACGTATGGTTTGTTCAATCAGTGTGTATGTTTCTCGTGGTGTTAACGCTTCTTCTGTAACGCCTGCCTTTCGAGTTCTTCTAACTTTTTTAGGAATGTCAATTCCGCTTCTAAGAACGCAATACGCGCTTCCGCTTTCTTTAATTTTTCATCGGAAGAGAGAGGTTTTTCCGAAGGACGTCCCGTGCTTCCTTTCCCGCGGCGTTCTGTATAAAATCCTTCTTCACCAAATTGTTCAAAGGTTCTTCGCCAACGTTTCAAACATTGTTTTGGTTTCTCCTCACCAATCACAGCTAAGTCAAACCCATTCTCTAAAAAGATTTGGCTAGGACCTTTTCCTTGTTGATTTTCTTTTACCGCTCTTACTTTGAAATCTGGACAATAGCTAATCGAACGTTCCGACGCTTTTACTACATTTCTATTTTTTTTCAGCTGCTTCATTTGAATCTCATTAAAAATAATTTTACTCATTCTCCGTACCTCATTTCTATCGTTGGATCCATTATAACGAGGTTTTTTGATAAAAATACACAAAAACCCCGAATCATAGGGCTTTTTTTAAGTGTCCATGATTCGGGGTACAGTTCAT
>NZ_JBTREW010000059.1:0-1382 GCF_054823925.1 Bacillus sp. F9_6S_D1_P_5
CAGGCTGTGGAGAAAGTCTTCTCCACAGCCTGTTTTTGTGTCTGAGCCTCTTTTTATGTGTCAACACTGATAAAAAGAGGAAAAGGAGAGATTTCTTATGATGGGTTCTTTAAAAAATCATCGTGATGAGCGTGTATCTGTTTCTGTAGAAGAATTGGTTCCACAAGATCATTTCCTTCGTGCGATTGAAGCAACAATTAGTTTTGATTTTATTGAGGAGAAGCTACGCCCTTATTATTGTGAAAACAATGGACGTCCGTCTATTCATCCTATCGTTTTATTTAAGATGATGTTTATTGGATATTTTTACGGTATTCGTTCTGAGCGTCAATTGGAAAAGGAGATTAAAACGAATATTGCCTACCGTTGGTTTTTAGGGTTTTCTCTATCGGATACTATTCCGGATCATTCTACAATCAGTTGGAATCGTCGCACTCGTTTTATTCATACAAATATTTTCGAAGAAATTTTTGATGAGATTGTGAGGCAAGCAACGGAGCACCGGATGGTGGGAGGACGTGCACTGATGACAGATTCTACACATATTAAGGCCAATGCCAATAAAAATAAATTTGTACATAAATATAAAAAAGAAAAGGCAAAGTTTTATATAGATGAGCTAGAAGCTGCGGTAATCGAAGATCGTAAGGTACATGGAAAAAAGAATTAAAACCTAGAAAGGAAAGTGATACCCCTACCAAAAAAACTCGTATAAGTACAACGGATCCAGATAGTGGATTTTTAATGAGAGATGGAAAACCAAATGGTTTTCATTTCTTGGATCATCGTACGACTGATGCGAAGTACAATATTATTACAGATACCTATGTAACGGCTGGAAATATGGCAGATTCCGAGCCATATTTAGCACGCCTCCAAGCTCAGATTGATAAATTCGGATTTAAAGTGGAAGCTGTCGCTCTTGATGCGGGCTATTTTACGGGCTATATCTGTAAGAAATTATCAGAACGGAATATATTTATGGTGATGGGGTATCGCCGATTTGGAAAACGAAATAAAGAAGTACCGAAAAGCCAATTTAAATATGTAGAAGAAATGAACGTATTCGCTTGCCCAATGGGATGTATTTTAGAATATGTAACAACGGATCGTGAAGGGTATCGTCAATACAAATCAAATCCAGAAGACTGTGCTGTTTGTCCACTACGTGAGGTATGCTTTTCAAAGAAACAAAAACAAAAAGTTATTACTCATCATATATGGGAAAAATATAAAGATATAGCTAGAAAAAACAAGCTCACATCTACAGGGAAAAGGCTGTATAAAGTACGTTGTTCAACTATAGAGCGAAGCTTTGCGGATGCCAAAGAGCTACATGGCTACCGCTATGCCCGGTTTCGAGGGCTGAAGTCTGTTCAAAT
>NZ_JBTREW010000060.1:0-1372 GCF_054823925.1 Bacillus sp. F9_6S_D1_P_5
GAAGGCTGAGCTGTGATGGGGAAGCTCCTTATGGAGCGAAGTCTTTGATTCCCCGCTGCCAAGAAAAGCTTCTAGCGAGATAAAAGGTGCCTGTACCGCAAACCGACACAGGTAGGCGAGGAGAGAATCCTAAGGTGTGCGAGAGAACTCTGGTTAAGGAACTCGGCAAAATGACCCCGTAACTTCGGGAGAAGGGGTGCTTTCTTAACGGAAAGCCGCAGTGAATAGGCCCAAGCGACTGTTTAGCAAAAACACAGCTCTCTGCGAAGCCGTAAGGCGAAGTATAGGGGGTGACACCTGCCCGGTGCTGGAAGGTTAAGGAGAGGGGTTAGCGTAAGCGAAGCTCTGAACTGAAGCCCCAGTAAACGGCGGCCGTAACTATAACGGTCCTAAGGTAGCGAAATTCCTTGTCGGGTAAGTTCCGACCCGCACGAAAGGTGTAACGATTTGGGCACTGTCTCAACCAGAGACTCGGTGAAATTATAGTACCTGTGAAGATGCAGGTTACCCGCGACAGGACGGAAAGACCCCGTGGAGCTTTACTGTAGCCTGATATTGAATTTTGGTACAGTTTGTACAGGATAGGCGGGAGCCTTTGAAACCGGAGCGCTAGCTTCGGTGGAGGCGCTGGTGGGATACCGCCCTGACTGTATTGAAATTCTAACCTACGGGTCTTATCGACCCGGGAGACAGTGTCAGGTGGGCAGTTTGACTGGGGCGGTCGCCTCCTAAAGTGTAACGGAGGCGCCCAAAGGTTCCCTCAGAATGGTTGGAAATCATTCGTAGAGTGCAAAGGCATAAGGGAGCTTGACTGCGAGACCTACAAGTCGAGCAGGGACGAAAGTCGGGCTTAGTGATCCGGTGGTTCCGCATGGAAGGGCCATCGCTCAACGGATAAAAGCTACCCCGGGGATAACAGGCTTATCTCCCCCAAGAGTCCACATCGACGGGGAGGTTTGGCACCTCGATGTCGGCTCATCGCATCCTGGGGCTGTAGTCGGTCCCAAGGGTTGGGCTGTTCGCCCATTAAAGCGGTACGCGAGCTGGGTTCAGAACGTCGTGAGACAGTTCGGTCCCTATCCGTCGTGGGCGTAGGAAATTTGAGAGGAGCTGTCCTTAGTACGAGAGGACCGGGATGGACGCACCGCTGGTGTACCAGTTGTTCTGCCAAGGGCATAGCTGGGTAGCTATGTGCGGAAGGGATAAGTGCTGAAAGCATCTAAGCATGAAGCCCCCCTCAAGATGAGATTTCCCATAGCGTAAGCTAGTAAGATCCCTGAAAGATGATCAGGTTGATAGGTTCGAGGTGGAAGCATGGTGACATGTGGAGCTGACGAATACTAATAGATCGAGGACTTAACCATATAATATG
>NZ_JBTREW010000061.1:0-1222 GCF_054823925.1 Bacillus sp. F9_6S_D1_P_5
ATGTTACACTATTACTTGGAGGGGATTTTTCATGGCCAAAAAAGGTACAACATTTAATACATACTCAAATGAGATAAAGTTATCAGCTGTTCAAAGTTATTTAAACGGTGAAGGAAGCTACGATATGATAGCGGAGAAATATCAGATTAGAAGCTCTACACAACTTAAAAATTGGGTGAAAAAATATAAAGAATGTGGTGAAATTACAGATACTCGTGGGGAAAATAATAAAATGAAAGGCATACCGAACCCTTTAAAAGGCAAACGGATTCATTTTAAAACTGTTGAAGAAGAGCGTGATTACTATAAGGCTCAGGTTGAATATTTAAAAAAGCAGTATCCAAATCTGTAAATGGGGGCGTACTAAAATATAAAGAACGATATCATATCATTGAATTACTAAAGAGAAAATATCCCGTTATATGGCTTACTAATTTTGCGGGTGTACATCGCTCAAGTTACTATAAGTGGGTTCATACAAAAAGTATGAACAACATACGACTAGAATCCGATAAACGATTAAAAAAGGTAATTCAATCTATTCACCTAAAGCACAAAGAATATGGTTATCCACGTATGAAAATTGCTTTAGAAGAAGAGGGTTATTTTATAAATCACAAAAAGGTATATCGATTAATGAGTGAGCTTAACATTCAGTCTATTATTCGGAAGAAGCGTCGCTTCTTTAAAGGGAATTATTCTAATACTTTTCCAAATGTTTTAAACCGCGAATTCAAAGATCGCCAACAAAATGAAGCGCTTGTTACAGACATTACCTACCTACGATTTCAAGAGGGCTTCCGCTATCTTTCTGTTGTACAAGATATTTATAATAACGAAGTTGTTTCTTGGAAAATATCCAAGCGTAATGATAATGAACTTGTATTAAATACAATTGAAATGTTGGCACAAAAAAGAGATGTGCGTGGAACCATTCTCCATTCAGATCAGGGGTTCCAGTACACATCTCATGCCTACAACAAACGACTTTTCGATTTAGGTATCATTGGCAGCCACTCTCGCAAAGGAAACTGCCATGATAATGCCTGTATCGAGTCATTTTTCTCCCATTTTAAATCGGAGATGTTGTATTTGAATCATTTTAAAACAGAAGCGGATTTAATACAAGCAATTGAAGAATATATTTACTTTTATAACTATAAACGTTTCCAAAAACGACTCAACCATCGAGCTCCGATAGAATATCGAATCTCGATGGCTG